>JAIEFH010000264.1 GCA_029067025.1 Oscillospiraceae bacterium
CGACTGCACCGTGGTGTCCTGGGCCAAGGGCGGCAGTCAGTTCGTCAATCAGGCGGACGTGGGCGGCGTCTACAACGGCCAGTGGATCATGGCTACCACCCGCTGGGTGACGAAGGTTTACGCTCCCCCCAAGACCCTGCCCCGGACGGGGTATTAAGCACATCCCCGTGGCCCGCTCTGCGGGCCACTTACATAGGGCCGTTCGCACATTTGAACGAACCCCTGATAAAACTGCTGGCCTGCTGACATACTGCCCTTTTCAGATTGGCGTTGCTTGACGTCGCTTCACGAAATCATTCGTCAAACAATCTAAAGCGGGGAGCCACCTGTAATGGCCACTCCCCGATAAATTGAAAGTTATATTTTCTTCTTGGAATATTTTTCTTTTGCGTATTCGTATGCCTCTTGAATATATGGTTTTAGTTCATCAAATGTTTTTTCAGTCGGATTTAATGAACATATCCAACCCATCCATGCGTATACAGGGTGTGGCAGAATCTGATTTGTAGCCTTAAAATCATAATCCATATCCACAACACCACCTTTGCATGGACGTTTTGGTATCATTCCAAACATTTTTTGAAAGGTGTTTTTGCGGATGCCCAAATTCAAACGATATATGTTTTCTCTATTCAAGTTTGAACTCTTATCGTTTTCTCCATCTTTTTCCTTAACCGTCAAAATATAAACGCCCCGTTTTAGTTTGTTGGCGGGATTGTAAAATATTCCTCTTTCCCCCCAACTACTGACTAAAACAGTTCCTTCTAATTCATCAAGACAATACTTCAAAATTTCATCAGGGGTCATAAACTTTCTCCTTCTTACAAATTACGACTTGTCCCTTTGATTGTAACACAGCTCCTGGTTCCGTTCAAGCTGTTTTGTAAAAAGGGGCTGACAATACCGACCATTTACATACACCGCTTTCTGTCCGCTGGACACGGGGCGGTGTAAATTTTTGAACAAGGAGGTTTGCGAATGAACAAAAATGAGGAAAAGCGCATGGCGGGAGATTTTGAGATCATCCATGCCATGCGCATTGGCGACCGGGAAATCGTGCTGGGCGAAAATCCGGCAGGCGTTGGCGATGAACGATATATGTGCGCGTTCTGTACGGAAAATGGCTTGCTTGCCAGCTACACCGAGATCATGGTCAGCGACGACTATTCCGAATTGGTGAAGCTCTTTGGGGAGCGCGTGGCGGAGCAGGCGGAGAAAACCCGCATCGCCCTGAATGGCCCTAAAATCCAGGGCATCCCGAACGCCCCCATCACCGCCGAGGGCTGCGAGGTCATCAGCTATCAGGATGACCTCAAAGGAAAGATTGTCGTTATCAAGCCGGAGATACTGCGCCGGGAATACCGCCGCGCCACCTGTCAGCTCCAGCTATGCACCGGCGGTTTTGGCGCTTCTCCCAACAGCCGGGGCACCGCCTGCTACTGTACGCAGTTGTACTCCGGCAAGACCTCGCGCTTTGAACGGAGTGATATTCTCGGCACCATAGCGCCGGAGAAGCTGCCCGAATGGGCGAAGCACTATCTGGAAATTGTTCGACAGGCTGAAAAGAAAGCCAAGGACAAGGAGGGGCGCTGATATGGATGCCAGAATCAACGAGGGCTATGTCATTACCGACTCCATCCATGTCGGAGAAACGGAGTTCGTATTCGGCAAGCTGGACAACAAAATCCCCATGTATGTGACCTGGGCCTGCAAGGGCGGCAACAACTACTTTTGGGGGCACTACTTTTCCGACCCTATGGAGGCCAAGAAGGACTTGCTTGACCGCGCAGGGGAGGAATTGGAGTACCAGATGGAGCGGAGGGCCAGGGCTGCGGAAAAGCAGCCCAAGGAGCCAGAAAAGGAGCGTGAACGGTAGTGGATATGACCATACGGCCCGCAACCCCCACAGAGCGGCTTTATGCCTATGAGCAGAGTATGCAGATTGCCAAGCGGTGCGGAAATCCGGGCTATTTGTGGGGGGCACTGGACAACAGCGGCACGGTTTTCGTCAACAGTTGGGAAACCTTTGTGGCTTCCCAAAACACGCCGGAGTTCAAGGCCGAGTTCAACACCGTACTTGATATGCTCCGTTTTGACGAGCGGTACGGCCATGCGCTGAAAAACCGCTCCACCATGATAACCTATTGCCTTGACCACTCGCAGGGGAGCTTCCGCAACGGCTACGAATATGCGTTCCGGGCCGACACCCAGGGTTATTCCTATCTGATACGATGTACTCCGGCTGGGGAGGATAATCACGTTTATATCTACCCCTATCGCCGGGATTGCCTTGACCGGCACATGAAACAGGCTGAAAAGGGCATCCGCTTCATCACCCTGGATGGCAAGGAAAAATTCAGAGTTCAGGATGGGGACATGGTGCGGATCATGACCGGCGCAGAATCGCACCTTGACCGTATGGCCCGATATGTTGACGATTGCCACGCTGAAATAGGCGGTAGCTTCTATCATATCCGCGAGTTCGCGGAATGGATGGAGCGCAGCGGCAGTCAAGTGATCCCCATGCGGTCTACCCTGCCGGATAACTGTTATTGTGTGCTGCCCGGCAGCGATGAAATCATCATCGTCAGAAAAGGAGAAAGCGGCTATTACCGTACCGACAAATACGGCCATGACCGGGCACAAGCCCTGGCTATCGTGGACGAGTGCAACGAGATCGGCGGTGTGAGCAAGGCGCAGGCGGCGGCGATGCTGGCTGGCTCCATGTTCGGCTGGCATATCCCCGGCGCTGACCCGAAGAATTATGACGAACAGGGCAAGCCCATCAAGCCCAAACAGCATGACCGGGGCGATGCCCGATAAAACGTGCCCCCCCTATATGAATATCTGAAAAGAGAGCGCGGCCTTCAGTAAGGAACTGGAGGCCGCGCTTCTTGATAAGGAGAGTGATATTGATGGAATTGACCATGCGAACCGCTACCCCTGCGGAGCGGCTTTACACCACGGGCCAGAGTATGCAGATCGAGGGCCAGACCGGGTGCATCGGCCACCTGCGGGCCGATATGGGCGAGGACGGCCAAGGCTCTTTCAGAACATGGAAAGACCACCGGCAAAACCTGAACACAGAGGAATTTCAACTGGAATTTGAGAGTGTGCTGAACGCTTTGATGAGCGATGAGCAGTACGGCGCTTTTTTGAAAAGTGGAGCTGACTTGGCCGGTTTCTGCCTGGAACACCCGGAGAGCAGCTTCAACGATGGCTTTGCCTTTGGTTTCCGTGCGGACACAGCGCAATATTCTTACCTGATCCGGCTTCAACCTTACAAAGCAGATGAACACGCTTTCATTTACTGCTACCGCCGGGACTGGCTTGAAAGCCATATGAAACAGGCTAAAAAAGGCATCCGCTTCATCACCCCGAATTACAAGGAGAAGTTCAGGATCGCTGACGGCGACAAGGTGCGGATCAGGTGTTGGGATGGAAGGGAACTTGACATGATATGCCGTTATATCGACGATTGCCATGTGGAGGTAGGCAACGGGGTGGACAACCTGTTCCATATCTGTCAGTTTGCAGAATTGATGGAGCGGAACGGCAATTCTGTTATCCCCCTCAGAAACTCGTTGCCGCTGATATGCTACGGCAAGGTGCCTGACAAGCGGGCCATCGTGATGTTTGAGCGGGGCTTTGACGGCTACCGTTCCGCATCTGCCATAACAAAGGGCCGCACCAGCCAGAAACTCGTTGACGAGTTGAACGGCGAGTTGGGCGTGACAAAGGCACAAGTAGCGGCGATGCTGGCCGGGGCCACCCAGGGCTGGGCCACCCCTGCCGCTGACCCGAAGAATTACGACGAGCAGGGCCAGCCCATCAAGCCCAGGCACCGGGACAGGGGTGATGCCCGATGACGGAGCGGACGCACCTCATTTGGAGCGACGACCTTGATTATGAGGACTGGCGGGCCGATCTGGAAGCCGAGTACCCGGAACTGTCCGAGGATGAGCGGATGATGCTGATGCACGAGATCAACGGCGGCTATCTGGACGATGAGCGGGCAAACCTGAACATCCAGCTTGACCAGCCCATCCTCATTATTGCCGACCTGGGCCTTTGGACAGGACGGCACATGGGCTACAAGGAGATCGCCAGCGGCAACATCCGGGACTGCCTTTACAGTGACCGGGGCATCGACTATGCCACATGGTACGTTGACAAACTGGGCGACCTGCGCTGTGACGCCATCCACCATGATGGCACCAATCATCTGCTTTACCGCACCTATAAGCCCGGAGTGCGGGACTCTCAAATCGACCTGCTGAAAGAAAAGCTATATTACGGAACGGCCACCCGTGCCGATATAACGAGGATCACCCGCAGGCTGGGTGACGAGATCGGCAAAGTTTACGGCTGGGATTTCCCCCAGCGTGGGCGGCAGACCGCGACCGTGGAAAGGTAGGAGTATTATGGCACAAATTCCCCCGGTCGAATTGGAGGTACACCCCTCTATGTTCGACCTGATGATGACCGCTTTGGCGGATAACGCCGCCAACGTCCCCTATGAGAGCGTCCGCCTTGCCGCGGAGGACTTGATGGAGAAGCGTATGCGCTTCACCCGGCTCTATCCCGGCACGGACGGCGAACCCTATGTCAGCGTCCGTATGTATGAAAAAGAAGCCGCCGAACTGATCTGGCAGCTCCTTTTATCTGCCATCGGCAAATACGATGTGAGTGAGGAATACCACAAGAAACTGAAAAACGGCGGTGGGGGCCATGACTGACAAGGCCCTGTGCGAATACCTGAAAAAATATCGCCGTGGACAAGAGAGCGCGGCCTCCAGCAAAGAGTTGGAGGCCGCGTTTCACGTCAAGGGAACGGAACTGCGGCGGGCCGTCAACCGTCTGCGTTGCAACGGCTATCCCATTTGCAGCGACGCCACCGGCTACTTTTATGCGGCACGACAGTCCGAGATCAGGGCCACCGTTGCCCAGCTTACCGGGCGTATTTCTAAAATTGCCGCCGCCACAAAGGGGCTGCTGAAATCTTATGAGGAAATGGAGGGATAAACTTTGGCGAGTAAATCAGAACCTATTGTCCGGCTTGCGGTACAGACCGCCCGCCAGATCACCGCCAACAGCGGGAATTATATGGCGTTCCTGAACACCGCCGCCCACAATTTCAAGTACAGTTTTCGTGACCAGCTCCTGATTTTCGCCCAAAAGCCCGACGCCACCGCCTGCGCTCAAATCGACTTCTGGAATGAGCATGGCCGGTGGGTGAATCGGGGCACAACGGGGATCGCCCTGCTGGTGGACACCGACAAGGGCTACAAGCTGCGGCACGTCTTTGATATGTCCGACACCAACAGCCGCGCCGGACGTACCGTTCCCGTCTGGCAGATGAAGCCGCAGTATGAGGGCGCGGTCATTGAGGCGCTGGAGAACAGCTATGGTGAGCTGACCGGCAAGCCGGACTTTGGAGAGTGCCTGATGGCGGCGGCGAAGATTATCGTGGAGGATAATTTCAGCGATTATTACGATGATCTGCGCACCGTTAAGGCTGGCAGTCTGCTGGAGGAACTGGACGATGACAGCACAAAGGCGTGGTTTAGGGGCCTACTGGAAAACAGTGTGGCCTATATGATGCTGGCCCGCTGCGGCATCGACCCACGGGAGTATTTCACCGGGGAGGAATTTACCCGTATTTACGACTTCAACACCCTGAAAACTCTTGCTATCCTGGGTGTTGCCACCAGCGATATTGCCGAGATGCCCCTGCGGGAGATCGCTACCACGGTTTTGAGTTTGTACCGGGAGGAACAAAAACAAAATCGCACATTTGCACAGCGGCCCAACAGCCGGTATAATGACGGCAGAATACAACCTGAAAGGAGCGTTGAGCATGGAAATGACGTACAGAATGGAGGGCGACTACCGCCTGCCCAACCTGGACGTGCCGGAGGCCCCGAAGGTAGGAAAATATGGGATGCTGCGGCGCAGCTACCTGGCCAATCACCGGCGCGGGATCTACACCGGGATGCTTCTGTCCGGGGAGCTGAACGTCCATCTGGAGGAAATCGACCGGCAGGCCACCGAGATGGTGAACAGCTTAACGGAGCGAATGGCGGCAGAACAGGGCGTGACGGAGGAACTGAAAGCATCCGATCAGATGAAGTGGGTGGGCCTGATGAACAACATCCAGGCGTCGGCGGAGGAAACAGTGCTGGCGGAACTGATCTACGCCAACTAAGCGACCCTCTCCCCACGGAGGAAGAACAGCGGCAGGCCATCAAAGCGGCGGAGGATGAAAAATCCTCCGCTTTTGCTATTTCCCAGGAAGATATTGACGCCGCTCTCCTACACGGCAGCGGCGTAGCCGATGGAAAGCTCCGCATTTATGAGCAGTTTGAAACCGTGCAGAACTCCGCCGAAAACGCGACCTTCCTGAAAACAGAGTACAAATCAACGACGTATTTTTCTGTTACTACGGACAAAAAACTGAACGTATGGTGCGACACCAGCGGCCTGAAAATCTCCATCGGAAGCCTGTCCGAGCCGGAGGTTGAGGTCAAGCTGACGTGGAAAAGAGCGGCGAAGCGGATAGGGCAGCTTGTAAAAGCGAACCGCTACTTGTCACCGGCTGAAAAGGAACAGTACCAGGAATATCAGCGTCAGCATGATACCAGCGCCGCCCGTGTGGATGTAGCGCCGTTGGAACCCACCGCCGATGAATTGAACCCGCCGCCCCAGCCGAAAAAGGAATACCATCTTGCTTTGGGCGACACGGTGCATCTTGGAACGCAGGAGTATGAGCTGCTGGCCTTTGACGATCAGACTGTCCGGCTTTTTGACCCGTCTTTTCCTCTTATCAACAAGGAGATGCCCCGCGAGGAATTTGACCGTCTGCTGGCGGAGAACCCGCTGAATGATGGTCTGCTCCAGGTGATGGAGGACGTGTCGCCCGCCGCCGAAGGTGCGGAGCCAGATACCCCGCAGGCCGTGGGGCGCATTGAGTTCCTGGGCACGAATGGCATGGTGGGTGATAGCGTTGAGTACACCGACGCAGAGCGTTTTGTTGCGGCAATCAAGGATGAAAATTGGGTTGGTACACCCATGCGGATCATCGTCTACCGTAACAAAGAGGGCCAGACCATTCCGCTAAACTTTGTAAAAGACCTTGACCCGCCGCCCCAGGGTTTCCGTGTTGTGGACTATGCGGAGCGGTATCAAACAGACCCACCCGGTTATGACCTGGGATATGGGCATCTGGGCAACGGTCTGACCGTATGGAACCGTTTGGAGCAGGAGGACGGCGATTATAAGACCATCGCCCATATCGCCCCTGACCGAACCGTAACATTCTATGTGGACGATCTGCCGGAGGATGTGCGGGCACGGATCGAGCATATAGCCGCCACCTCGGAAGCAACGATTTCCGCCACCCAAAATGCACCCGTATTTTCTACCCCGCCACTGGTGCGGGAGCCTGACGCTGTTTCCGCTGATGCCAGTGAACCAGCCTACCCGCTGCGTGACATTCCCTATATTTTCTGCGAGTGGAGCGAGAGCATCACCTTTGAGGATAAGACGGCCTACTCCCTCTATGAGTTTGACCGGCTGATGAAGCAGGCGGACGATGAATATGCCGCGGGAAAAACAGCAGCTATGGC
>JAIEFH010000265.1 GCA_029067025.1 Oscillospiraceae bacterium
TTAAAGTGGGTGTTCGCGTACATGGGCGGCAAACCGTTTTTCCTGCGCTGCAAAATAGTCGCCGTCAATCTCATAGCCGGTAAAATCCAGCCCAGCGTCATAGGCGGCGATCCGGCTGCTGCCGCTGCCTAAATGGGTGTCCAAAATCCTGTCGCCCGGTTTGGCAAAATGCTCATATATCCAGGCATAGAGGGCGATGGGCTTCTGCGTGGGGTGGATGCGGCCCGGTTGAAACGAGGACAGCGAGATCCGCTTGCAGGTCAGGTCAAAGTTTGTCCAGGCCAATTCAAAGGACGCGAAAGAGACTTCCGGGGAATACTTCTTGTCCCAGCACAGCCAGCAGTGGCTGTCTGCGGCTGGGAGCATACTGATAAAATGGTTTGCGCCCCAAATGATCTGATGCTTGGACACGCGCCGCAGCTCCCGGAAATACTCCGGGGGAGGCGGCTTTGCGTCCCAAAATACCTGCTTGTATTTGCGGGGCCTGCCCTTGCGCCGCCCCATGTCGCCCCGGATGCCGAGGCCGTATGGGGGATCGACCACAGCGAGGTCGAACGTATTTTCCGGCAGTTCCCACAGCACATCCATGCAGTCCATGTGGTAAGCAATATTGATGCTGCCGATACCTCCTTTCTCATTGGAATAAATGCGTCTCACCGTGAAACGCATTTTTGGCGGTGCTTGGGCGCGAACGCGCCCGCCGCCCTTGCCCGCGATGACCGCCGCGCTTTCCGGGGAAACGCTGCCGTTCCCCCATAGTAGCAAAAACCGGCGCAAGCCGGTTTTTGGGGTATGCCCCCCCTTGGCGACAAAAAGCACCGGCGGGCTTTGGCTGTCAAGGCCCGCGCCGACCGCCCCCAGGCGGGCGGCGCGGCTTGTCTTGGCCTTGACGGACAAAGAACGACGGTGTAAAATCTCCCCCGTGAGGGGGGCATACCCCGAATTGTGCCGCCTGATTACCGCCTGCCGTACTGCCTGTTGTTATTGCCGCGATTGGCGGTATGCTCCTGCTGGCGGGGCTGGATGCTCCGCTCCACGGTATCGCCCATGTTCCGGGCGGTCTGCCGCATGAGGTCGAGGGACTTGCCGCGCTCGTCGGGCGTGTAGTAGTTGTAAAACCTCTCCACGCCTGCCGTGTCGGGCACGGGGCAGTCCACCCCGAAACGGCGGCATACCATGAAGCCGACGCTCTCAGCCGTCAGTTGGAACGATTCCCGGTCATAGTCCCGGTTCATGCCCCGGTCATGGAGGCGGGCATAGCTGATCTCGGTGGCGAGGGCGGCGAACACCTGCCCCGCGCTGTACTCGGTATTGATCTCCAACACACAGTCGCGCTCATTGTAGCGGGCGGGTGCGTCCAGCTTCGTGTTCTCCACAAAGCCCACAGGTGCGGTGTCCAGCAGGGCGGCAAAGGCCGTGTTCATCCTCTCGCTGCCCTCGGCCAGCGGGACGCTCTCTTTCAGCGGCTTGCCGGTGGTCTGGCTTACATCGTAGTAGCTGCCCATGAGGTAGCCCCGGAAGTTCTGATTGCGGGGCGGAACGAAAACCGTTGCCCCTTTGCTCATTTCCTCGTCCATGACATACCGGCCCTGTTTGTGCCAAAAGTCGGTGGTGCCGATCTTGGTGGGGTTCACCATCTGCGACAGGGCCAGGGCGATGTTCCCGGCGCTCAGGCTGATGTTGTCCGCCTGCAAAACCAGGTACTGTGTGTAGCACTCCGGGGTGGTCGTGATAGCCATGAGGGAGCCATCCCGCATTTGGGACAGCCCCTCGCGCTCGGCCCTGCGGCTTTCGGTGCGCTGCTGCTTGCTTTCTGCTTTATTCTTGAGGATTTCACTTAAACTCGGCATGGGATCACCTTACCTTTCCTTTCGATTTCTCCGGCCCAGAGCGAGACTGTGCCGCCAGCCTCTGTAACTGATCCAGCTTCTTTTTGGTGGGGGAGTCCTGCTCAGCAGCCGCCGCAGTCGTCGGAGACGCTTTCGAGCCATTCCCGCGCCCTGGCGAGGATTTCTCTTGTGGAGCGCGGGACTTCGCTTTTTTTTGCGTTTCTTCCTCCTTGGCCTGCTGGGGGATGGGATAGCCCATCTGCTCCATGACGGCGTTAAGCTGGGCGGCGTAGTTCTGATTGGAAACAACATTGAGGATACCGCTGTCATTCCCTTTTTTCTGGGCGATAAAATAGAGGACACCAAACTCCTTGGCCAGCTTCTGGAATTTTGCCTTATCTTCGGCCTTGATGGGGATGACCACGGCGGGGGACGAGTCGCGGGCAAGCCGCTTCGCCGTTGTCTCGCCCACCACTTTCATGTCCTGCTTGGCAATCGCCAACAGCAGGGCGGCAACATTTTTCACGCCCTCCAGCGTCAGCTTTGCCGCCGCCTCGGTTGCCTGCAAACTTTCACGCACAACAACATCGGCAGCTTCAGCACTTACATCCATTTGCCTTTCTTCTCCTTTCTTACTTGCTCGTCCGTTCGATCCCGGACGGCCTCATGGTCGCGCTGCTCCTGTTGCCGCATGAGCTGCTCCTGATCCCTGATTTTCGGAATATCTTCCGTAATTTGTCGGCAGATCGTCAACTCGCGGCGGGTGGAGCGGAGCTTCCCATTGACAGTTTCCAGCTCGGCCTCCACGTCCCGGCCCTCGCGCCGCGCCCCATATAGTTCCTTGCGATAGTCCACCAGCATATCGATCTGGCCTTGCAGGGCGTCGCCCAGCATGACAAGCTGGCTGTCCGTTTCAATGCGGTATTGCAAAAGAAAACGAAATTGCCGTTGATACCGCTGGAGCTTCGTCACTTCCTTGCGGATCGCAAAGGGCGGCGGGTTGCGCCGGGGCCTGTGATAGCCGTTGAGCATATATAGATAGCGCATATAGAGCGCACGAAAGCCGCGCAGTTTCCGGCGCGGCTGGCGGGGGACAGCGCCCCCTTGGACGGTATAGCGTTTTTTCACCGTGGGAATGGGGCGCGGGGCAAATATGGGAGGCACAGGGGACGGTGGCTGTTCCGGCAGTTCGTAAACTTCTCCGTTCCGCGCCGCCGCCAGCCGTTCCCGGATGTCGGCCTCGGTGTAGCCCCCGCCCATGCTGTCCAAACGGAACACATAGTTCCCACCGGGCGGCTGGACGGTGGTGTGCTTCACATTCGATCCATATTTAATGGTATAGCCCTGCCGCCGCAGGGCGGCGAGGAACGTGTCAAAGGTGAAGCTCTCCGCGATGGCTGCATCAATATCCTGCCTGACGTAGCCCATCACGATTTTTCGTCCCTGCTTCTCCGCTGTCCATTCTGTATAGTGCTTTCCGTGGCCCTCCGGCTCAATGACCGACAGGCCGCGCTCCCGGCTCACTTCGTTGGACGTGCCGCGCAAGTCCCCAAAATAACTTTGAAAGTCGCTGCGGTATTTTTTCCCATCCACAAAAGAAACAGAATTGAAAACGATGTGACAGTGCAGATGCTCCCGGTCAACATGGGTCGCCACAACAACCTCGTATTTGTCCCCCAGCAGACGCTGGGCAAACTCCACGCCAGCGGCGTGGGCCTCGTCCGGCGTTACCTCGCCGGGGGCGTAGGAATGGATGATGTGATAGCCCAGGACGCCACCTTTTTTGTCCCAGCGTTTCTTAGTGGCGCGCATATCCGACAGCGCAGTTTCCACGTCACAGTTGATGCCGGTAACAAGCTTGTGCGTCTTTGCCGGATTTTCCACATAGGCCAGCGCATTAGCGAGGCCCGTCTTTTCCTCGTTCAGCACATAGTCGAGGCAGTGATCCATGCGCCCCCGCAGGGTGATGATCTTGTCGTAGGCCATTACAGTGCATCCTTTACCATGCGCCACGCCTGCCGGACAAGGGCGGCGGCTTCTGTGATCTCAGCTTTGCCGATGCCCTTGGTCGCATTGGCCCAATATGCAATTTGATTCACATTATTGCCAATGGCTGACAGCTCCCGCAGCAGGGCGGCGTAGGTGTCGGGTGGGCGCGGCTGGATATTTACGCCCATAATGCTGTGCCGGAGCAGGGCGCTGGTATTGAGGCCGGACAGGGCACATTGTTTCAGCAGGTGCCGGTACTCAGTATCGCTCAGCCACAGGCCGATGAATTTTTCACGTTTCCGCATGGCATCCTCCTTTCTTCGGGCAATAAAAAATGCGTCTCACCGTGAGACACATTTTTAGATCGTATATGTGGAATGTTTTTTCCTTGACAGCACATAGGGTTTCAGTTATTCTAAATATAAAATAGCAACATAAAAATTGGAGGGCAGTATGCTTAACGATTTCATTTCTAATGTCGCTAACGACATCTATACCCGCAAATATGACCTTAATCCTCAATCTACAAATGGTCTGAAAGTTATTGTTTATGCAGAATGTTCGCCTAATACAGAACGTGAGAGTGAAGATGAGGGTTACTACCTCCTTACACTTTTCTTCTCTGTGGGTGGCGATCCTACCCGCGATCACATTTTTGGGATTCCTTTTGGGACAGAGGGAATGGACAAGTTGCGTATGGATGCGGAAATGGATCATTGGGTAACAACACTTGAGGACGATGATTCTTTCTTCTTGCAGATCGAGGAATATATGAGAAGGGCAAAGTTGTGGGAAGATGCTCTAAACAGGGAATACTTGGATGGCAAGGACAACATCGAATAGGAATGGTGCGCACTGTTGGTCTGCTGAATTGCGTATCCAGCAAAATATGTCTCACGGTGAGACGCATTTCCGTATAAAGTACGCTGAAAATACGTCTCATGCTGAGACGTATTTTCGTTGTCCGGGGGTTCCAAGGGGGCTGTGCCCCCTGGCAAGTGGTCGTTTGTGTTTAACAAATGACATACTTGCTCGGACAGCACCGCCTTTCGGCGGCGCTGTCCGCTGTGGGTGCTACCGGGTGGCCGGTTTCTTCTTGCGCGAGGGCCTCCGTCTGACGGCAGAGGTGATGCGCTCTTTCTGGAGGACACGGGCCAACTCAGCCTCGTTTCCGGGCTTATAGTGGATGCGCTCGATCCGTCCGTGGGCATTGGTAAGGCCGTGAAAACTCCCGGAGTACGCCGCATAGGGAATTTCAAGCTCCGTACCGTCCGCAAAGGTCAGCTCTACCATCTCGGCGTGGATGGCGTTCTGCTTCACGCGCTCCACCTGTTCCCCGTAGTGCAGGGGCTTGATCTGGCCCAGCACAAAATCGCCCTCCCGTCCGGGGGCCACGATAACGCGGTACGCCTTGATATGCTCCGCATCATAGTCGTAATGCGTCCAGGTGATGTGCGCTGTGCTTTCCTTGATAAACGCCTCCCGTTCCGGGACGCACAGCGTTCCGCAGGGGCGGCTCAACCACAGGAACGTGCGGTTTTCCTGACTGACTTCCAGCATGGCTTCTTGCAGACGGCGTTGGTCATATTCAAAGTCCGATTGGTAGTGGTGGGTGTTTTCCTCCACAATCCCCTCCAAAAAGGGGATAATATCAATCTTCTTTTCCATACCGTTCCTCCAGATCGGGGCCGCTCACCGGGGAGAGGTACTTTTCCGAAAATTCCTCCGGGGTCAGCATCTGGCCCTCGGTGTCCAGCATGAGGTCGTCATCGTAAACGTCCCGTTCGCCGTCCTCCGGGATTTCCACGGGGATCACTGTCAGCACCGTCCCCAGCAGCGTCTTGCCGTCATTGGCGCTGATAAGCTGGTAACAGTGCAGGCCGGGGGGCGCCTCGTCGGATGGGATGTCCTGCTCCGTGAACAGGGCAGGAATACCGAAAATCTCAATTTCCCGCATGGGTGTTTGTTCCATATAGGTATCACTCCTATCTTCGTGCTTTTTGTGTGCGGCGGGTTCCGTGCTGGCGGGGGGGCCGTGCCCGTTCCTGAGTCCGCTCCAGCTTCGGCGGGGGCGGGGATATAGCGTCAATGATTTCTCCGGCGGTAGCGTGGATCGCATCAAGCGATGCCTTTAATTCCGCAAGCTCCTTACCCTTGCTCCACCCGGCAACGTAGGCGAGGGAGTAGTCCGATGTGTCAATGCCAAAATACTGACAGACAACATAGGCGATGCTCTCGGCCTCTACCTCCTTTCGCCGCCGCTCCGCTGGCGTTTGCTCTACCAGCAGATCCGCCGGCCTGTGCCGCTTCGCGTGGGCGATTTCATGTACCAGCGTTTTGATGGTCTGCACCTGGCTCATTCCGGGCTTGATAACCACCCTGTTTTCCATAAAACTTGTATAGCCCTTTGCCGCCCGCTGGAAGTCCTCCTGTACCACAGGCAGGGGGGATATAGCGGTCAGACGGTCATAAATGCCGGTATAGTCCGCCACATCGCCGGTCAGCTCGGAAACGCCGATTTGAGGCAGTTCTCGCCCCTCGGTCTGGCTCAGGTCAAAGACGTGGGCGATCTTAAATCGGTTCGGGGCAATTTTCACTTTCTCCGTGAGGGGCTGTCCGTCCGGCCCGCAGATCGTTTTCCCGGTCTGCGGGTCGATCTTCTCCTGTTCCAGTGTGGCCCGGAAATTGCAGGGGGCCAAAATCATAATGCCTTTTTCGCCTTTCTTCACCTGCCGCCCCAACGCTTTCCATGTGCCATATCCGGCAACATTGGTCGCATGGGGGCATTGAAAGAGGATCAGCAGGGCGTTGCCAAAACTGTAATGATGGAATTTTGCCATAGCGGTGATGTACTGTGCGTAGCTGTCACTGGCGTAAAGCTCCTTGATGCCGTTTTCCAGCTTGTCCGTCAGCTCGGCCACGCGCTCGTCGGTTTCATAGGGCATGGCGCGTTACCTCTTTTTGGGCTTCGGAGGGCGCGTTGCCCTGCTGGGGAGGTGTTTCCGTTTCGGGGTAGTTTCAATAATGACCGGCGTATCGCCCAGCATAGTTACAAGGATTTCCGCCTTTTTGAAACGCTCCGTGTATGTCCTCATCTGCTCCGGGGTCAGGGAGGTAAAATTTTCTTCCCCCAGGCCGCAGACAAAGAATGTGCCGAACACGCCGCCGTAGCCTCGCTCTAAAATGCTGCGGTTAAATTCCAGCTTCTCATTTTTGCCGTTCGCATTACAGACAACAGCGACATTTTCCTTAAATGGATAGATGGCCTCAATAGACCCGCCCACGATTTTCTTCATATCGGGGAGGCCCTTGATCTCCTTTTCATAGGGGAGAAAGCCAGGCTCTACAACTAAAACATTCATCGCTATACCCCTTATCTGGCGGGGCCGGACGGCTTTTTTCGCTTCGGCTGGATTTTAATCGGGTCAGTGCCGTCCGTGGGCTGGATGGCCTTGATCCGGCTGGCGGCGTAAATGGCGTTATCGGTCAACTGCCGCTGCCATGCACCCTCGCTCCGCGCCCATTTGAAACCCCAGCCTTTCAGCTCCTTGCGAACATCCTCGCCGGGGATTTCGTCAAAAAAGATTTGCAGACGGTTTTTATCCCCGTTGGCCTCAACTCTGCCGCCCTCAAACGTCCAGCCGGTATAGCCCAGCTCCTTTGCATCGGTGAGCTGCTGGATGCGTTTTTCAGTGGTGCGGATATTCTGGCGGCTGTTGCTCAAAGAGGCCGAGGAAAACGGTTTTTTATCCCACGGATGATACTTCATGCCGTCCTCCAGCTTTCTTGCTTCTTCA
This sequence comes from Oscillospiraceae bacterium, assembly GCA_029067025.1. GTDB lineage: Bacteria > Bacillota > Clostridia > Oscillospirales > Oscillospiraceae > Enterenecus. The sequence goes on from JAIEFH010000265.1 coordinate 7,616, forward strand.
TCGGAGAGGCCGGGAAAGCCTTGACAGGTGCCGTTTGCCTTGTAATAGTC
>JAIEFH010000266.1 GCA_029067025.1 Oscillospiraceae bacterium
GCACAGGGAGGGCGCGCAGCTGATCCACCACGTGCCCCGCTCGGATCAGGCCTGACAGAAGGGAGTATATCAGATGAGCAAACGAGTTATGGTAGTGGATGATTCCCGGCTGGTCAGGGTTCAGCTGGAGGATGTCTTGAAGGGTACGGATTACCAGATCGCGGCATACTGCCGCAGCGGCGAGGACGCCATCAAGCAGTATGCCGAGGTGAATCCCGATCTGGTGACTATGGATATTATTATGCAGGGAATGGACGGGCTGGACGCCGCGGAGATTATCCTGAAAGATCACCCGGACGCGAGAATCGTGATGGTTTCCTCCCTGGCATACGGCGATACGTTTGACAGAGCCAAAGCGATTGGCGCCAAGGGCTTTGTGGATAAGCCGTTCCACCAGGAGCAGCTGTTGAAGGTATTCGAACAGGCCCTGCTTTGAGAAGTGAACTTCTTCAGCCCCCTGTCATAAAACGCGGCAAGCATTGTCCCTGTCGGGATACGCTTGTTGGCGGCTGACAAACTCTAAACCCCTGCAGCCCCGGACGCTGTGCGTCCGGGGCTGCAGGGGTTTCGTGCACTCGGTCAGGTTCAGGTTCTGCCAATGGATGGAGCAGCCGTCACCCACGTCCTCACTTTTTCAGCATGGCCCGGATACCCCGGATGAAGTGCCCGTTGGCCATCTCCACCAGCCCCTGGGCCAGAGCGTCGGTCATGGAGCCGCCCGCGCTGATGACGGTGGCCCGCATGGGGCAGTCGGTGGCGCACGTCATCATCATCTTGAACGCCGGGTCGGAGTAATCCTTTTTGCCGCCGAAGCCCTTGGCGATAATGCCCTCGGTGATCTTGTATTGGATTTTCATCACCAGGGAGCTGCCTTTCATCTCCATACAGGTGTTGTCCAGGGTGAACTGCCCCTTTTTCGGCTCCGGCGTGATGGGCACCGGGCGGCCCATAACCCTCTCCCATTCGCTCCGGGTCGGAGCGCCCGCCAACGTCTCGTACCAGCTCCCCGCCTGCCAATCCGGCGCGGGGACGCACTCGCCCGCTACGTCCAGGCTGCCGCTGAGCCGGATGTCCCGGCTGGAGGAGCCCACCCGGATCTCATATGTGCCGCCGGGGACTTTCCAGCCGCCGTCCCAAATCGCAAAGCTGCGGCTGTCCAGAGGGAAGCTCACCCGCTTGCCCTCGCCGGGAGCCAGTTCCACGCGGACAAAGCCCTTCAGCTCCTGCTCCGGGCGGTGGAGCCCACCCTTTGGCGGCGCGATATAGAGCTGGGCCACCTCCGCGCCGGGGTATGCGCCGGTGTTGACCACTGTAACGGACACGGCGTTGTCGGTTATCTCCATATCGCTGTATTTGAATATGGTGTAGCTCAGCCCGTGGCCAAAGGGGAAGCGCACCGCCTTTTTTGCCTTGTCATAATAGCGGTAGCCCACATAGACGCTCTCCCGGTACTCCACATTTTTCTGCCCGAAGGTGTCCTTGGAGATCACATCATCATAGGTGACGGGCCAGCTCTCGGTGAGCCTGCCGCCGGGGACGGCTTTTCCCGTAAGCAGATTGGCGCAGGCTTCGCCTCCCGCCTGTCCGGGCAGGCCCATGTACAAAATGGCCTTTACTTGATCGCACCAGGGCAGCTCCATAGGACTGCCCCCCAGCAGCACCACCACCGTGTTTGGATTAGCGGCGGCCACCGTTTCGATCATGCGGATGTGGCCCTCCGGCATGGCCATGCTGGGCCGGTCGAAGCCCTCGGATTCGTAGGAGTCCGGCAGGCCCGCCGCCACCACGGCCACCTTTGCCGCCCTCGCGGCCTGGGCAGCGGCGGACAGCTCCACCTCGGTGACCTTGCCGTCCTTGTCGCCGCAGGGGGTATAGGGTACGCTGGGCAGGGCATCCGTCAGGCTGGCATACTTTGTGGGGTTGATGTGGCTGGAGCCCGCGCCCTGGTATCGGAAGTCCTTCGCCATATAGCCGATGAGCACCATATCCTCCGCCCCAGCGGGGAGGACTTTACCCTCGTTTTTCAGCAGCACCGCCCCCGCCTCCGCCACTTTGCGGGCTAAGGCGTGGTGGTCGTCCGCATCGAAAGAACCGCCTTTTTTTCGTTTCGCGGCCCGGAACGCCAGGGTAAGGATGCGCTCCACAGAGGCGTCAATGTCCTTTTCGTCCAGCGTCCCGTTTTTCACCGCCTCCAGCGCGGCCTTCTCCATGTATTTTGAGCCGCCGGGCATATTCAGGTCGCATCCGGCCTGGAAGCCGCGGATCCGGCTGCACAGCGCCCCCCAGTCGGTGACCACCATGCCGTCAAACCCCCACTCTTCCCGGAGGACTTCGGTGAGCAGCCAGCGGTTGTCGCTGGCGTGGACGCCGTTGATCTTGTTGTAGGAACACATTACCGTGCCCGGCTTGCCCTCCTTTACGGCAGTCTCGAAGGGGGCCAGGTAGATCTCCCGCAGGGCCCGCTCGTCCACCTGGCTGTCGCCGTTCTGCCGCTTGTACTCCTGATTGTTGGCGGCGAAATGCTTCAGGCTTGTGGACACACCTGTCCCCTGGAGGCCCCGGATGAAAGCGGCGGCCAGCTTCCCGGCCAGATAGGGATCCTCCGAAAAGTACTCGAAATTCCGCCCGCACAGGGGATTGCGCTTGATGTTGCAGCCTGGGCCCAGCACCACGTCCACGCCGTAGGCCAGCGCCTCCTCCCCGATGGCCGCGCCCTCGGCGGCGTACAGCTCCGGACTCCAGGCCGCCCCGGCGGTCACCGCCGTGGGGAAGCAGGTGGCGGGGAGGGAGTCATTGATGCCGATCATGTCCGCCTCACCGCTCTGGCAGCGCAGGCCGTGGGGGCCGTCGGACATCATAAAGGCGGGGATGCCGTATTGCTCCATGGCTTTGCTGTGCCAGAAGTCCGCCCCGGTGCACAGGCTGATTTTGTCCTCCAAGGTCATTTTAGAGACGATCTCTGGGATATTCATGCCAGTTCCTCCTCAACGGTGTGGATGTCCGTCCCCGCGGCTTTTGCCGTGCCGGAGGGGCGGCTGATCTGTGCGGTCCAGTTGGCGGGAACGGGGATGGTATAAACGGTTTTGCCGTTTCTCCGTTCCCAACAGCTCCCTACTGTACCATATATTATCATAAGACAAGCCCGCTGTAAAGAAACGCGCCGCCGCGTCTGTTTCACTTGACATTCCGCGTCCCATCCCGGATAATTAGAACAGAACTTGGAAGAAACACGAAAACCAGAAAGGTTGGGAGACTTATGACACAAGTTACCTTGGGCCGCACTGGTCTTACCGTCAACAAAAACGGCTTTGGCGCACTGCCCATCCAGCGCATTTCCCGGGATGACGCGGCATACCTGCTCCAAAAGGCCCTGGATCACGGCATCGACTTTTTTGACACCGCCCGGGCCTATTCGGACAGCGAGGAGAAAATCGGCTTCGCCCTCAGCGCCCGGCGGGGGCAGTTCATCCTGGCCACAAAAACCATGTCTAAGGATGTGGAGGGCTTTTGGAGCGACCTGCATACCAGCCTGAAAAACCTGGACACCGACTGCGTGGACATCTACCAGTTCCACAACCCGGCCTTCTGCCCGAAGCCCGGGGACGGCACCGGCCTGTACGAGGCCATGGAGCAGGCCCGGGCCCAGGGGAAAATCCGCTTCATCGGCATCACCAATCACCGTCTCGCTGTGGCCCGGGAGGCAGTGGACTCCGGGCTTTACGACACGCTTCAATTCCCCTTCAACTACCTGGCCACGCCTGAAGAGGTCGAGCTGGTGGAGGCCTGCGGGGCCCAGAACGTGGGGTTCATCGCCATGAAGGCGCTGTCCGGCGGACTGATTGCCAACTCCGCCGCCGCCTACGCCTTCCAGGCCCAGTACGACAATGCCCTGCCCATCTGGGGGATTCAGCGGGAAGCGGAGCTGGACGAGTTCCTGTCCTACATAGACAACCCGCCCCAGTTGACGCCGGAGCTCCAGGCCGTCATGGATCGCGACAGGAGCGAGCTGGCGGGGGATTTCTGCCGCAGCTGCGGCTACTGCCTGCCCTGTCCCGTCCAAATCGACATCCCCAACTGCGCCCGGATGTCGCTTCTGCTGCGGAGAGCCCCGGCGGAAGGCTACCTGTCCCCGGAGGGCCAGGAAAAAATGGCGCGGATCGACCACTGCGTCCACTGCAACCACTGCGTGGATCACTGCCCATACGGGCTGAACACGCCGGAGCTGCTGCGGCGCAACTATGAGGATTACAAGACGTTTCTGCACAAATAAATCCGCCGATGGCGGCATCATCAGCGCGGTACAAAAAGGAGGAGCAATATGCGTTACCGAGAGTTGGGCAAGACCGGCCTGCTGGTCAGCGAGATCGGCATGGGGTGCGAGGGCTTTGCGGAGGACGACTGCAGAAACACTATGCCCATGTTTGACGCAGCGGAGGAGCTGGGGATCAACTACTTCGACCTCTACGCCTCCAACCCCAACCTCCGCGCCGCCGTGGGGGAGGCGCTGAAGGGCCGCCGGGAGAAGTTCTACATCCAGTCCCACATCTGCTCCATCTGGAAGGACGGCCAGTACAAGCGCACCCGGGACATCGGCGAAGTGAAGCAGGGCTTCACAGAAATGCTGGAGCTGCTCCAAACCGACTACTTGGACGTGGGGATGATCCACTACTGCGACTCCATGGCCGACTGGCGGGAGATCGCCGACGGCCCGGTGCTGGCCTACGCCCTGGAGCTGAAGCGGACGGGCGCCATCCGGCACATCGGCCTGAGCAGCCATAACCCGGAGGTGGCGCTGGCCGCGGTGGAGAGCGGACACATCGAAGTGCTGATGTTCAGCGTCAATCCCTGCTATGACCTCCAACCCGCCAGCGAGGACGTGGAGGATCTGTGGCGGGACGAGGCCTACGCCGCGCCCCTGGTGAACATGGACCCCCAGCGGCAGAAGCTGTACGAGGTGTGTCAGGCCAAGGGCGTGGGCATCACGGTGATGAAAGCCTTTGGCGGCGGCGACCTGTTGGACGCCTCCCTCTCCCCGGCGGGCAAAGCGCTCACCGCCAATCAGTGCATCCACTATGCCCTCACCCGTCCGGCGGTGGCCTGCGTGCTGGCGGGGGCCCACAGCGTGGAGCAGCTGCGGCAGAGCGCGGCCTATGAGGACGCCGGTGAGGCCCAGCGGGACTACGCCGCCGCCCTGGCCTCCTTCCCCAACATCAGCTGGAAGGGCCACTGTATGTATTGCAGCCACTGCGCCCCCTGTCCCAAGAAGCTGGACATTGCCTCCATCACCAAGTTCCTCAACCTGGCCGTGGCCCAGGGGCAGGTGCCGGAAACTGTCCGGGAGCACTACGGGGCGCTGGAGCACCACGCCGGGGAGTGCGTCGCCTGCGGGGCCTGCGAGAAGCGGTGTCCCTTCGAGGTCTCCATCATCGAGAATATGAAGCGGGCCAAGGCTGTCTTTGGGGGGTGAGCAAGATATGATTACAGAGCAAGACGGTGTATTTGCGTTAGAGACAGAACAGACCTCCTACCTGTTCCAGGTAATGGACACAGGGCACCTGGAGCATCTGTATTACGGGCGGAGGATCCGGTTCCGGGACGCTTCGGCGCTCACGGAAAAGCATTCCTTCGCGCCGGGAAACGGGATCTATTACGACGGTGCCCACAAAAATTTCAGCCTGGAGGACGCCTGCCTGGAGCTGTCCTCCTACGGGAAGGGCAACATCCGGGAGCCCTTCCTGGAGGTGGTGTACCCGGACGGCAGCTTTACCTCCGACTTTGTCTTTGATGCCTATGAGATCAGCGACACAAAGCCGGAATTTACGTCCCTGCCCGGCTCCTACAGCGAGGACGGCAAGGTGGAACACCTCTGCGTTCGGCTGAAGGAAAAGGCCAAAGCCGCGGAGCTGGAGCTGCACTACTATGTGTACCCGGAGTGCGACGTCATCGGGAGGAGCGCGAGGCTCATCAACACCGGGGAGGCCAGAATCACAATCAAGCGCCTGATGAGCGCGCAGCTGGACTTGCCCGACTGCGGCTATGTGTTCACCACCTTCACCGGCGGCTGGGCCCGGGAGATGAAGCGGACGGACACCCAGGTGTGGGCGGGAAAGCACGTGAATTCCTCCTACGCGGGGGTTTCTTCCAGCCGGGCCAATCCCTTTGTGATGCTCTCCGGGGAACACACCACCGAGGACGCGGGGGACTGCTTCGGCGTAAACCTGATCTACAGCGGGAACCACTACGAGGCGGTGGAGGTCAGCCCATGGGGCAAGACCCGGCTGGTGACCGGGATCAATCCCCAGTCCTTTTCCTGGAACCTGGCCCCCGGGGAAGCCTTTGAGTCGCCGGAGGCGGTGATAACCTTCTCCCATGAGGGCTTCAACGCCATGAGCCGCCATATGCACGCCTTTGTCCGGGAGCACATCGTCCGAGGGGAGTGGAAGCGGAAGCCCCGCCCCGTCCTGCTGAACAGCTGGGAGGCGGCCTATTTCAGCATCGACGAGAAAAAGCTGCTGAATCTCGCCAAAGCGGGGAAAGGGGTCGGCGTGGAGCTGTTCGTCATGGACGACGGGTGGTTCGGCAATCGGACGGACGACACCCGCTCCCTGGGGGACTGGGAGCCAAATCCGAAGAAGCTGCCCAACGGATTGAAGGGCCTGTGCGACAAGGTGAAGGCCCTGGGGCTGGACTTCGGCATCTGGGTGGAGCCGGAGATGGTCAATGTAAACAGCGAGCTGTACCGCGCCCACCCGGAATGGACCATGGATATTCCGGGCCGGGAGCACTCGGAGGGGCGCAATCAGCGCATCCTGGATCTGAGCAATCCCGCGGTGCAGGATTATATCATCGAGGCCATGACCAAGGTATTCTCCTCCGCCGGCATCTCCTACGTGAAGTGGGACATGAACCGTGTCTTTTCCGATGTGTACTCCAAGGACAGAGGGCCGGAGGGCCAGGGGGAGGTTTTCCACCGCTATGTCTGCGGGCTGTACCGCTGCATGAAAACGCTGACGGAGCGGTTCCCCCAAATCCTGTTTGAGGGGTGCAGCTCGGGCGGGAACCGGTTTGACCTGGGCATCCTCTGCTATTTCCCCCAGATCTGGGCCAGCGACAACACGGACGCCCTGTGCCGGGCGGAGATCCAGAACGGCTACAGCTACGGCTACCCCATGTCCACCCTCAGCGCCCACGTCTCCTCCTGCCCCAACCATCAGACCCTGCGCAATACGCCGCTGGAGACGCGCTTCAACGTGGCGGCCTTCGGCGTGTGCGGATACGAGTGCAACCTCTGCGACATGAGCCGGGAGCAGCTTGCCGCCGTCAAAGGACAGATCACGCTGTACAAAAAGTGGCGGGAGGTTCTCCAATTTGGGGACTTTTACCGGGGCCGCGGTTTTGGCAGCGGAGGCGGAAGCCACAGCGCCATTGGTGTCACCGGCGCCCAGAACACCATGGAGTGGACCTGCATCTCCCCGGATCGGACAAAGGCGGTGGGGATGCTGTTCCAAAAGCTGGCGGTGCCCAACGACTTCTTTGCCTGCTACCGGGCAAAGGGTCTGGACGAGGGGACGCTCTACCATTTTTACAACAGGCGTGTAAACTATAATTTGAAGGACTTCGGCGGGCTGGTCAATATGATCTCCCCCGTCCACATCAAGCAGGATTCCCTGATGGAGTCTGTGGCCGCCAAACTGGTCAAGCTGGGCGGCGAGACGGAGGACTGCCTGGTTTACGGCGACGAGCTGATGTACCACGGGGTGAAGCTGAAGCAGGCTTTCGGCTCCGTGGGCTTCGGCAAGGATACCCGGGTCTACCAGGATTTTGGGTCACGGCTTTATTTCATGGAAGAGGTGTAAAAAAACATGGAAAACGGGAACATAACGAAAAGAAATCTGATCTGCTATCCCATCGGGACCATTGGGCGGGACGCGCTGTATGCCCTCATCAACAGCTACCTGCTGACCTTTGTGCTGTTCACCCACACGCTGGACGCGGCCCAACTGACCGCCATCACCGGCATCATGATCGCGGCCCGGGTGTTTGACGCGCTGAACGACCCCATCATGGGCAATATCATTGAGCGCACCCGCTCGAAATACGGCAAATTCAAGCCTTGGCTGGTGGCGGGGGCGCTGTCCACCTCGGTTGTGATCTATCTGATGTTCAATATGCAGCTTCAGGGCTGGAACTTCGTCTGGTTTTTCGGGGTGATGTATTTTGCCTTCAGCATCACCTACACCATGAACGACATCTCCTACTGGGGCATGATCCCCGCGCTGGGCTCGGACGCCAACACCCGCAACCAGTTCACCTCCCGGGCCACGCTGTGTGCCGGCATTGGCAGCACGCTGGCCTCTATGCTCATCCCCATGTTTACCACAGGCTCGGGGGCCATCGGCGGCAGCACCACCACCGCCTATGGCTGGGTAGCCCTGGGCATCGCCGTCGCGGCGCCGCTGTTTCTGCTGTTTACCGTGTTCGGCGTCAGGGAACACCGGGAGGCGGCCCCCGCCAACCATCCCAAAGAAAAATTCTCCCTGATCCAGGTGTTTAAGACCATCGCCCGCAACGACCAGCTTGTCTGGGTGGCGGTCATCTTCCTCATCCAGCAGGTGGGCAACGGCCTGGTGATCGGCGGCCTGGGCTCCACCTATATCTATTTCACCTTCGGCTACAGCGGCGGGCTGTACTCCCTGTTCAACACGGTGGGCATGATGGCCACGGCCTTCTTGATGATCTTCTACCCGGCCATCTCCCGGAAGCTTCACCGGAAAAAGCTCATGGGCATCATGACGGTCGTCTCCACGGTGGGCTATATTCTCATGCTGGCCTCCGCCGCCATTCCGGGTACGGGGATGGGCCGATTCGGCCTGCTGACCGTGGGCTTTATGTCCGCCAATTTCGGGTATTACAGCTTCTACCTCATCATGATGATCTCCATCATGAACACGGTGGAATATAACGAGCTTAAATTCGGCGAGCGGGACGAGGGCATCATCACCTCCCTGCGGCCCTTCATCACCAAGATGGGCTCCGCTATCATCGTGGCGGCCACCTCCGCCACCTACCTCATTTTTGGCGTCACCGGCTACACCAACCAGATCTCCGACCTGGAGCAGCAGTGCGCCCAGGGCCTGCTCTCCGAGGAGCAGAAGCTGTCCGCCATCGAGCAGGTGCTGTTCGGGGGCGGCGGCGTATCCGGGGGGCAGAGCATGGGCCTGCTGATCACCATGACCGTGCTGCCCTGGGCCCTGATGCTGATCTCCTACTTCCTTTACAAAAAAAAGTACAAGCTGGACGAGGCGGAGTACGACAGGATCTGCCGGGAACTGGGCAAAAAATAAGCGCCCGCCAAGCGGGCAAGGGGGTACTCATGTGGAGCGGAAAAACCTGACCTACGACAGCCGGATCAAAGATCTGTATCGGAATCCCGTGGGGCATGACGCGCTGGCTCGGGTGCTGCTCCAGCTGGGCCTGCCGGAACAGGCGGTCACCAACCCGGCGGTGGCCAACCTGAAGCTGCGCACGGTGGCGGGGCTGACGAAGAAAAAGCTGGGGACGGACTTTTTCGACGCGCTGCTGCACCTGGTCAATTTAGAGAAGGATGAGCCATGTGTCTCCACCGGGGAGATCACCCCCAAGTGGTGGAAAGAGGCGGTGTTCTATCAGATCTACCCCCGGAGCTTCTGCGACAGCAACGGGGACGGCATCGGCGACCTACCAGGCATCCTCAGCAAGCTGGACTATCTGAAGGAGCTGGGGGTGGACGCACTGTGGCTGTCCCCCATCTACGACTCCCCCAATGACGACAATGGATACGACATCCGGGATTACGACAAAATCATGGCGGAATTCGGCACCATGGAGGATTTTGAGCGCCTTCTGGATGGGGTGCACGCGCGGGGGATGCGCCTTATCATGGACCTGGTGGTCAACCACACCTCCGACGAACACGCCTGGTATCAGCAGGCGCTGGCGGACGAGAATTCCCCCTACCGGGAGTACTACTTTTTCCGAAAGGACGACGGCAGCCACACCCCGCCCAACAACTGGACGTCCTTCTTCTCCGGCCCCGCGTGGAACTATGTGGAGGAGGGCAACTGCTGGGCGCTGCACCTGTTCTCCAAAAAGCAGATGGACCTGAACTGGGACAACCCGGACGTCCGCCAGGACGTGATCGCCATGGTGAACCGCTGGCTGGACCGGGGGGTGGACGGCTTCCGCATGGACGTCATCAACTACATCTCCAAGGAGGACGGGCTTCCCCAGGGCAACGAGACCATCGGAGCACTGATGAGCTTTCCGGGCATCGAGCGCTACTATTACGGCCCCCATCTCCATGAATATCTCCGGGAGATCCGGGAACAGGCTTTCGAGCCCCACGGCGCGTTCTCTGTGGGGGAGACCCCCGGCCTGGGGATGAAGATGGCCCAGCTGGTGACGGGCGAGGAACGGAAAGAGCTGGACATGATCTTCTCCTTCGACCACCTGGAGACGCCGGGACACACCCGGTTTGACGACTACGAATACGATCTGAACTATTTCCGGGACTATATGATCGACTGGATGGAGCACTACGGGAACAACTGCTGGATGTCCCTGTTTTACAACAACCACGACAACCCGAGGATGATCAGCAAGATCACTGGGGACATCTCGCGTCATACCGCGCTGTCCAAACTGCTGGCCGTCATGCAGATGACCTTGAAGGGAACCCCCTTTGTGTTCCAGGGGGATGAGATGGGCCTGGCCAACTACCCGTTTACCTCTATGGAGCAGATCACCGATGTGGAGGCCAAGGGCTACTACGCCGAGCATATTGAAAAGGAGCCCGAGGACAAGGTATTTGCCACCATTCTGGCGGGGACGCGGGAGCACGCCCGAGTTCTCCTGCCCTGGAATGAGAAGCTGCCGCCCTGGCACAAGGGCCTGCGCCAGCAGCCCAAGGGGTCGGTGCTGGAGGCGTACCGGAAATTGATCCGCCTGCGCCACGGGGCAAAGGCCCTGGTCTACGGGACGTTCCGCGTTCGCAGCAGAAAGAAGAACCGCTTCGTCTATGAGCGCGAGCTGGATGGGCAGACCTATCTGGTGGACTGCAATTTGGGCGCCGCCCCCTGCAAGGCGTTTCCCCTGGAGGGCCGGTGGGAGCTGGTCTACGATACCCAGGCCGGGGACAGCGGCCGGGAACGGCTGCAGGGCGGCCAGGCCCGCATCTGGAAGAGGGCGGCGGACATTTGATCTATGGCGTACCCCGCTCTCAGGTTCAACGCCGCCAATGCCAGCGGAAAGCTTCTGTCAGTATAGCGCCTTGAATGCTGTTTCGGTTCCAGAGACCGGCAGTTCCTCTGTTTGTATCTCTGTGATATCAAAGCGCCGGACTGCTCGCATGGCCCGGAGAAACTCGTCGATGCAGCCTGCCTCGCCCTCGATCTCAACGACGACGGTTCCGTCACTTTTGTTCTGAGCCCAGCCCACCAAACTCAGCTGGCCCGCCAGCATCTGCGCCTCATAGCGGAAGCCGACGCCCTGGACAATACCGGAAAAACGATAACGCCTTCGAACCGGCGGCGTATGAGGGCCATCCGGGACGTGTACAACGGGCCGCTGGTTTTCCGCGCAGACCCTTTTCAGCCATTGAAACAAAATCATCTCTCAGCCGCTCCTTCACTTCCATCATTCAAGCACTATGATACCCCAATCTCCCGGCGTATGCAACGGCCAACTGAACGATGACCGGCATTTTAAAGAGGCAAACAGGAACCAGCGCCAATGGGGCGCACGAAATTGCGCGCGAAAAAGCCGGGGATCAGCTCCCCGGCTTTTCTGATTGCCTCACGGTTTCCTCCCCACCATAATGGCCACCTCCTGGCGGGTGGCGTAGCTCTGGGGACGCTTGCCGTCGGTGACCCCCGCCGCCATGGCGGCGGCCAGTTCCTCCTCCGCCCACGGGGACGCGGGCAGCGCCGCCCGTTCCGCCTCAATACTGGCGCACTCTTCCCGCACGATCCTGCGCACCTGTTCCTCGGTCATATTATCGTCCTCCTTCTCGCTGCCGGCGGGCGCCAGCGACCAGTCAGGCCGCCCGTAGCCCTTGATGATGGAATAGTTCAGCGGGTACTTGCAAGAGCGCACCGCGCTGGGACTGCCGGCGTTACCCTCGATGGTGTGCACATAGCCGCCCTTTACCTCGGTGACAATGCCGGTGTGCCAGGTGCTCTTGGCGTCTCCGAAAAAGATCTGATCCCCCGGCTGCGGGTTGAGGAAGAACCGCCCCTTGGCCTTGTAGTAGCCCAGGGAGTACCCCGTCCCGGCTCCCAGGCTCTTGTCCGGCTGACACAGCAGCCTTTGGGCCAGCTCCCGGCCAAAGGTCTGCACAAAGCACCAGTCCGCGAACACGTCGCACCAGTCGAAGCCGTTCTTTTTGCCGTTGTAGAAGTCCCCCAGGGCGTCCAGGTCACGGGCGAACTTGTTGAACCTGCCCCCGGCGTTGGCCTTGGGGTCGTCCAACTGGGCATTGCTCTTCTTGCCCAGATACCCGTCCTGGGCCTGGGCGGTGGCGATGAGACGTTCCTGGGGCGTCACACCTCCACCTCCGGCAGACCCGCCACGCTGGTGAGCAGGGACAGCACCCCGGCCAGCACCGACGCGGACGCCACCACGGGCCAGTCCACAGCGGCCAGCACCGCGGACGCGCCGATGGTGGCGATAGCGGTCTGCGCCATCGTCTTGACGGCGCGGATGGCCGCCGCCCGCATCCACTTCTTCATGTACTCGTTTTTCATCTTTTGTACCCCTTTCTCGTTACAGTCCGACCCTGGCCAGCAGGAACGTGATCACAGCGGCGCATACCGCCCAAACCGCCCTTTCCACCAGCCCTTCCCATCGCTTAGCGGGTTTGGCCTGCTGGGCCTCCTGCCACGCCACCACCTTGTCCAGCTTTTCGTCCATCGCGGTGATCTTGGCGTCCAGCCTGGCGTTCCTCTCGATGTGGGACTCCCGCTCCTCATAGTACGTCTTGCGGAACGCCTCCTCCCGCTTCTGGCCGCTCTCCAGGGCCTCGATGCGGTGCAGATAGGGGCAGGCGCCGTCATTGCAGTTTTCCGGCATAACATCAGCTCCTTCGGTATCCCTCGTAATACGGCCTGTTGTTTCCCGTTTTGGGTAAACTATCGTACAAACGGGACGGCAAAAATAACAACGCCCCTGCCGGTTAAGGCAGGGGCGTTGTTATTGAACTCAAAAATCAGCCTCTGAGGCGTCAACGGGCCGCAGCTCCAGCTTTGTTGTAAATACTGTATGCTGCGCAAATATAACATATGTTTTGCACCGCGCGGGATCAATGGTACCGGAGCCTTTACCACCATTGCACCAAAAGCTCATATGGTATTTGATGTCTATGTCGGTGGGCTGCACAAAGGAGAGCTCCGCCACGTCGCCCGCGCGCCCCTCCCAAATGGTCTTGCCGTTGGACAATATGGACACCTTTTGATCCCCTGAGCCCAGGTGAGTATCCACGATCGCCCATTCCGCGTTGACTACGGGTAACGGCTTTATTTTTACCGTTTCACCTGATTCCAGCAATTCGCTGATGGGGCAGCCGCAAAACGGGCAGGTCCCCGCCCGGTCGGAAATCTCCTTGCCGCAGTCGAAGCATTTTATGAGGGCCATAGCTGTCATCTCCTTTTTTGCCTATCATATCATAGCGTGACCCAAACGTCAATCGCGTTGACCCTGAATCCCCGCGTTCCAGCTCAAAACAGTCTCCCGCAGCCCGTCCAGATCCAGCACGCCATAGGCGAAGCCCTTCTTCACCAGCTCCTCGGGAAGATACTCGTCGTACTTGTCGAACAGGGGCAGCTCCTTGTCGTAGACCAGCTCCAGCGGGTCGATGGGCTTGCGGATCTCCTCGGACACCACGCGGAAAAAGGTGTCCTCGTCCACCTTCATGGTGAACTGCATATAGTAGGGCCGGGCGGAGTCAAAGTTCTTCAGCCCCAAGCGGTCGGCGCATTTGATCTTCAAGAACCGCTCCAGGGCCAGGAACGCGTAAGTCCCCACCCAGGGCAGCAGGCACCACATATTGCCGCCCAGGTTGAGCAGGGGTTTTTCGGCGGTGCCGGAGCGGCCAGCGGTGAACCGGGCGTTCTCCAGCCGGGCCACCGCGTTTTTCATCAGATAAGGGTACTGCTTGTCCTCCCGGAGAACCTGCCGCATCCGCCGGAGGATCTTGGTGTGCAGGTCGCCGGGGCACAGCCCGAAGTAGGCGGGAATACTGCCCTTCACCTGCTCGCAGTACACCAGGTGGCGCTTGCGGTCGATGTCCAGCACCACCCAGACGTGGCCCGCCAGGGCCAGCTTCTCCCCCACCGGGGGCGGCAGCACCACCGTGCCCAGCTCCTGGGCCTCACTGCGGACGGTGTACTCCTCGTTTTCCTGGAACACGCCGTAGAACTTGAAGGAATTCACCACCCGCTCCCCCGCCAGGCCCACGATCAAGCCGCCTTGCTCGGTGCGCTGGATGTGGTCGGTCTGGATGAGGTGGCGCAGCAGCGCCCTGTAGTCCTCCTGGGTCACCCGGTGGAAATAGCGCAGCCGCAGCACCTGATCCGCCAGCGCCCGGGGGGACAGCTCGCCGCAGGACGCCAGGGTGGACATGGTCTGGTGGTACAGCAGGCTGTAGGGCAGGCGGTCCAGCCGGGGCGGCTCCACCCAGCGCTCCTCCAAATAGAGCTGCACCAGCGCGATGCCCTGGATCAGCGACCAGGGGATGGTGGCGGGCAGCATGGCCCTGGCTTCCGGCTCGTCCTCCCGCATGACGAACCACATCTCCGGCGGCAGCTCCCGCCGCCCGGTGCGGCCCATGCGCTGCAAAAAGGAGGACACCGTCCAGGGCGCGTCGATCTGGAAGGCCCGCTCCAGCCGCCCGATGTCGATGCCCAGCTCCAGGGTGGCGGTGGTGACGGTGGTCATCCGCTGGGACTCGTCCTTCATCACGTCCTCCGCCGTCTCCCGGTAGGAGGCGGACAGGTTGCCGTGGTGGATGAGGAAGCGGTCGGGCTCATGGTTGCGCTCGCAGTACTGCCGCAGGGTGGTGGTGACCGTCTCGCACTCCTCCCGGGAGTTGACAAAGACCAGGCACTTTTTGCCCCTGGTGTGCTCGAAGATATAGCCCAGCCCAGGGTCGGCGTTGTCGGGTGCCTGGTCGGTCTTTTCCTCCAGCACCGGCAGGGCGTCGATGTCCGTCCGGTCCTCCCCGGCCTGCACGTTCTTCACATAGAAGTGCTCCATGCTCAGCCGCCACTTGGCGCCCTTGGCCTCGATCTTGGGAATGATGGTGCCCCGCCCGGTGCCCATGGCCAGGAACTCCCCCGTCTTTTCCGGCTCGCCCATGGTGGCGGACAGGCCGATGCGCCGGGGGGTGACCCCCGCCAGCCGGGACAGCCGCTCGATGAGGCACAGGGTCTGCCCGCCCCGGTCCCCTCGCAGGAGGGAATGCACCTCGTCGATGACCACAAAGCGCAGGTCGCCGAACAGGTGGGGGATGGCGGCGTGCTTGTGCAGCAGCATGGCCTCCAGCGATTCCGGGGTGATCTGGAGGATGCCGGAGGGGTGCTTCATCAGCTTGGCCTTGTGGCTCTGGGCCACGTCGCCGTGCCAGTGCCAGACGGGGATGTCCGCCTCCTCGCACAGGTCGCCCAGGCGGGAAAACTGGTCGTTGATGAGGGCCTTCAGCGGGCCGATGTAGAGACAGCCCACCGAGGAGGGCGGGTTCTCGGAGAACAGAGTGATGATGGGGAAGAACGCCGCCTCGGTCTTGCCGGAGGCGGTGGACGCGGTCAGAAGCACGTGGTCATCGGTGTTGAAAATGGCGTTGGCGGCGGCCACCTGGATGGCCCGCAGATTTTCCCAGCCGTTGCGGTAGATGTACTCCTGCACAAAGGGGGCGTAGCGTTCAAAGATACCCATAGGGCACTCCTTTTATAATCTTTCGACAAACGGGAATTTTATTTAGGCAAATTCATTACCATACACTCATCAGACTTACAAAACCCAAGTGATTCATATAGCGCTCTTCCTAAGTCCGTAGCATCTAAGCTGATTTCTGTAATCCCTTTTTCCTTAGCCTCGTCAATTAACATCCCCACAAGCTTACGTGCAATACCTTTCCTTCGATAGTCTGCCCTTGTGTATACATTCATAAGATGTGCCCTTTTTCCTGTGGGATGCGACAATGTTGGCATAACCTCGATGTACGATATGCTCGCGCAGCCTACGGCCATGCCGTCCTGCTCCGCGACCACCGTTGTCTGATCCCCTTCCAAAAAGTAGCGTTTGCTCCTTTCGATCAGCTCGTCTGAAAAACGATGATCGTCCGAAAGACCGTTCACCCTTCGGATCGTCTCGAGCCGAACGGCCATAAGGATCTCTATATCGTCTTTTGTCGTTATCCTGTATTCCATCTTTGTCCTCCGTTCACAGCTCAAATTCCGCGAACTGCTCCTGTGTGGCCGCCTCCTGCACCGCGTTCTGGGCGTAGGTAAACTCCCCACTGCCCAGCAGCTCACGCACCTTCACCTCCGGGTTCTGGTAGACAATATCCAGCACCTCGATGAAATCCCGGATGACCTCCCGTGGCGTGATGTGGGCGTCCGCGCCGATGCGCCCGAACTCGATCTCGATGAAGTCCGCCATGTCCTGCTGCTTGACGATCTGGGGGTATTCATACAGCCCCGCGTGGATGTCCGCCAGCTTCTCCACCAGAATCAGCATCTCCTCCGGGGTGAGGGGCTGGAGCCGGATCACCGGGGACAGCAGGTCCTTATGGGTGCCGGAGAAGCGCCCCTCCGCCAGCCGGGAGCGCAGGGCCTCGTAGCTGTACACGCCCCGACGGGGATCCTCCATGCACTGGGGCGTGCCGCACAGGATGACGCCCAGGTGCTGGGCCTTGCCCTGCATGGTGTCGTTGTACATGGTGAGGATTTTTTCGTAATTATACTGCCGGGTGATGGCGTTGGGGATTTTGTAGATATTCACCAGCTCGTCGATGAGGATGAGCATCCCGGCGTAGTTTGCCTGCTTTAAGAAGCAGGCGAACAGCTTCAGGTATTCATACCAGTCGTCGTCGGTGATGACGATGTTCACCCCCAGCTCCTGCCGGGCCTCGGTCTTAGTGGCGTACTCCCCCCGGAACCACTTGAGCACCTTGGCCTTTGTCTCATCGTCGCCGGAGAGGTGTGCCCGGTAGTAGAGGGTGAGCAGCCGGGCAAAGTCGAAGCCGTGGACCATTTCGTTGAGGGAACCGATCACGGCGGAGATCTGCTTTTCCACCAGCGGGGCCAGCCCCGGGTCGGTGATGCCAAGCTCAGAGGAAGCCATGACCTCCTGCTGCACGCCGCTGATCCAGCGGTCCAGGATCAGGGACAGCGCGCCGCCCTCCGGCTTCGTCTTGGTGGACATATTGCGGACCAGTTCCTTGTAGGTGGCCAGCCCCTGGCCCCGGGTGCCCTGGAGCCGCCGCTCCGGGGAGAGGTCGGCGTCCACCACCACGAAATCCTTCGCCATGACGTAATTGCGGATTGTCTGCAGCAAAAAGCTCTTGCCGCTGCCGTACTTACCCACAATGAAGCGGAAGGAGGCCCCGCCGTCGGCGATGATGTCCACGTCGTGGAGGAGGGCGTCGATCTCGGCCTTCCGGCCCACGGTGACATAGGGCAGGCCAACACGGGGCACAACGCCGCCTTTCAGGGAATTGATTAACGTTTGGGCGATCCGTCTGGGTATTTTCATGGGTGTACCATCTCTTTCAAATCGTCAATATAATCTTCGATCAACTGGGGGCCGTCGTCAATCACGGTGTCCAGAAAGGTATCGTACAGCTTTTCGTTGACCCCGTCCACCAGGACGGACAGCAGATGCCCTTCCCCCTGCACCCAGCCGGTGTCCCCGCCATACAGCAGGCATTGCAGCAGGCGGTATTCCGGGGGGCTCAAGGGGGTATCGCCGCCCTGGCCGACAGGCGGCGCGGCCGGGGCGGATTCCACCTGGGGCGGGGCCAGCAGGGAGAGCTGCTCCGGCTCCTGTTCCCGGGGGGCGGGCTCCTCCGGGATGTCCATCTC
>JAIEFH010000267.1 GCA_029067025.1 Oscillospiraceae bacterium
CTGATGGTCACGCCGCCGGTCTTCTTGGAGTCGTACTGGAAGTACGCCTGCACGTACTTGTCGGTGTGGTCGCCGATAATCTTAATGGAGTTCTTGTTGGCGCCCACGGTGCCGTCGCCGCCCAGACCCCAGAACTTGACCTCGATGGTGCCCTCGGCCGCGGTGTTGGGGGAGGGCTTCTCCTCCAGGGACATATTGGTGACGTCGTCCACAATGCCGATGGTGAACTGGCGCTTGGGCTGGGCCTTGGTCAGCTCCTCATAGACAGCGAACACGCTGGCGGGGGGAGTGTCCTTGGAGCCCAGGCCGTAACGGCCGCCGATGACGGAGATGTCGGTGCGGCCCGCGTTGGCCAGAGCGGTGACCACGTCCAGGTAGAGGGGCTCGCCCTGGGCGCCGGGCTCCTTGGTGCGGTCCAGCACGGCGATCTGCTTGCAGGTGGCGGGGATGGCGGCCAGCAGCTTGTCGGCGCGGAACGGGCGGTACAGACGGACCTTAATCAGGCCCACCTTCTCGCCGTGGGCGTTCAGGTAGTCGATGACTTCCTCGGCCACGTCGCAGATGGAGCCCATGGCGATGATGACCCGGTCGGCGTCCTCAGCGCCGTAGTAGTTGAAGAGCTGGTAGTTGGTGCCCAGCTTCTCGTTGACCTTGCCCATGTACTTCTCCACGATCTCGGGGACGGCGTCGTAGTACTTGTTGCAGGCCTCGCGGTGCTGGAAGAAGATGTCGCCGTTCTCGTGGGAGCCGCGCATGATGGGGTGCTCGGGGTTCAGGGCCCGGGCGCGGAAGTCCTCGATGGACTTCCAGTCCACCATCTCAGCCAAATCGTCGTAATCCCAGATGGCGACCTTCTGGATCTCATGAGAGGTGCGGAAGCCGTCGAAGAAGTTCAGGAAGGGCACGCGGCCCTCGATGGCGGCCAGGTGGGCGACAGCGGCCAGATCCATGACCTCCTGCACATTGCCCTCGGCCAGCATGGCGAAGCCGGTCTGGCGGCAGGCCATGACGTCGGAGTGGTCACCGAAGATGTTCAGCGCGTGGCTGGCCACGGTACGGGCGGACACGTGGAACACGCAGGGGAGCAGCTCGCCGGCGATCTTGTACATATTGGGGATCATCAGCAGCAGGCCCTGGGAGGCGGTGTAGGTGGTGGTCAGGGCGCCGGCGGCCAGGGAGCCGTGGACGGTGCCGGCGGCGCCGGCCTCGGACTGCATCTCAATGACCTTGACGGTCTGGCCGAAAATGTTTTTCCGGCCAGCGGCGGCCCACTGGTCGACGTTGTCGGCCATGGGGCTGGACGGCGTGATGGGATAGATGCCCGCCACTTCGGTAAATGCGTAGGACACATGGGCGGCGGCGGTGTTGCCGTCCATTGTCTTGAACTTGCGTGCCATAGGCGTTTTCCTCCTTTTCATATGAGAACGTCCCTCATACGGTTTCGTTCCGTTTCGCATTGTTAAGCTTATCACATTCCCGCCGAATTTGCAATTGGAAAAGCTCATTTTTTCGGTAAAGTTTCTGGACGATCTGGATTTCCCCCGCCGCCTCGCCCCGGCGCCCCTGAGCGCTTTTTCCCGCCGCCGGAGGGCCTCGGGCCTTGCGAACAACGCCAAATCGTGGTAAAGTATTGGAAAACAGCAGAAAAGAGGTGGCTTCCCGTGGTGTGCAATGTGACCTCCCTGGGTTTGAGCGGGGTGGCGGGCTATCCCGTCACCGCCGAGTGCGCCCTGTCCGGCGGCCTGCCCGCCTTTGACGTGGTGGGCCTGCCCGACGCCGCCGTGAAGGAGGCCAGGGAACGGGTGCGCTCCGCCATCAAATCCAGCGGCTTCGACTTCCCCGTCTCCCGCATCACGGTAAACCTGGCCCCTGCCGGGCAGCGCAAGGCGGGCACGGTGTACGACCTGCCCATTTTGGTGGGCATCCTTGCCGCCGGAGGGCAGCTTTCTCTGAAGCAGGAGCGGGATTCCGCTTTCATCGGCGAGCTGTCCCTGGACGGGCGGCTGCGCCCGGTGCCCGGGGTGCTGCCCATGGCGCTGGCAGCGAAACGGGCGGGGATCACCCGGCTGTTCGTCCCCGCCGACAACGCCCCCGAGGCCACCCTGGCCGACGGCCTGGAGATCCTCCCCGTCCACACAGTACGGGAG
>JAIEFH010000268.1 GCA_029067025.1 Oscillospiraceae bacterium
ATGTTCCCCTCCTTCTGCCCCCGGCCAGCCCGTGGAGCTGTTCGGCGGGGAGCTGAAAATCACGGTGGCATCCATTGTCACGGTGGCGGTTTGCGTGGTCATCATGCTGGCGCTGACCTGGTTCACCGGCCAAACCAAGATGGGCAAGGCCATGCGGGCCTGCTCCGAGGACAAGGGCGCGGCCCAGCTCATGGGCATTGACGTGAATACCACCATCTCCGTGACCTTCGCCATCGGCTCCGCCCTGGCCGCCGTCGCGGGCGTGCTGTTCTGCTCCGTCTATCCCAACCTGACCCCCACCACCGGCTCCATGCCGGGCATCAAGGCGTTCACCGCCGCCGTGTTCGGTGGCATCGGGTCCATCCCGGGGGCGCTGCTGGGCGGCGTTCTGCTGGGCCTGATCGAGATCTTTGCCAGCGCGTACATCTCCACCCAGCTGTCCAACGCCATCGTGTTCGCGGTGCTCATCATCGTGCTGCTGGTGCGGCCCACCGGCCTGCTGGGCAAGCAGATCCGCGAGAAAGTGTAGGGGTGGCTTTATGAAGAAATTTCATCTGAGCAAGACCAATTGGGTCAACTTTGCCACCTACGGCATGGTCATCGTCGCGTTTGTCGTGATGCAGCTGATGGGAAGCGCCGGAATGCTGTCCTCCACCATCCGGGGCCAGTTGGTGCCCATCTGCGCCTATGTGGTCATGGCGCTGAGCCTGAACCTGACCGTCGGCATCCTGGGCGAGCTGTCCCTGGGCCACGCCGGATTTATGAGCGTGGGTGCCTTCGCGGGGGCGGTGGCTGCGGCGGCGCTGCCCATCTCCTCCGCCCCGCTGCGGCTGGGGGCGGCTATGATCATCGGCGCGGTTCTGGCCGGCCTGGTGGGCGTGGTGGTAGGTGTGCCGGTGCTCCGGCTCAACGGCGACTACCTGGCCATCGTTACCCTGGCCTTCGGCCAGATCATCAAATCCGTCGTAGAGAATCTCTACATCGGCATGGACGCCAAAGGGCTCCACGCCAGCTTCCTGGAGAACCGGATCACCTTTACCGACGGCGGGCGGATGATCCTCAACGGCCCCATGGGGGTCAACGGCATCAACAAGATCTCCACCTTCACCGCCGGGTTCGTCCTGACCATGATTGTGCTGGTTGTCATCTTCAACCTGGTGAACAGCCGGGCCGGACGGGCCATCATGGCCCTGCGGGATAACCGCATCGCCGCCGAGAGCGTGGGCATCAACGTGACCAAGTACAAGCTGATGGCCTTCGTCACCTCCGCCGCTATGGCGGGCGCGGCGGGCACCCTGTTTGCCCTGGGGCAGAACACCATCACCGCGTCCAAGTTCGACTTCAATATGTCCATCCTGATCCTGGTGTTCGTGGTGCTGGGCGGGCAGGGAAAGATGTGGGGCTCCATCCTGGCGGCCACCTTCCTCACCGTCCTGCCCGAGACCCCCGCTATGCGGGAGCTGCGGGACTACCGGATGCTGGTGTACGCCATCGTGATGATCCTGGTGATGCTGGTGACCAACAGCGACAAGCTCAAGGGGCTGGCGGGCCGGATCATGCCCAAAGGAAAGGGGGCCGAGGAGAATGGCTGAGAAGAAGCAGTTTGAAAAGGGCAAGATGGTGCCCGTGCCCAGCCACTCCATCATCCCGGAGCGGGATCTGGGCACGACCCCCATCCTGGAGTGCAGCCATCTGGGCATCGACTTCGGCGGCCTGACCGCCGTCAACGAGTTCAACATCACCGTGGGCCGCACCGAGATCGCGGGGCTCATCGGCCCCAACGGCGCGGGCAAGACCACCGTGTTCAACCTGCTCACCAAGGTGTACCACCCCACCCGGGGCACCATATTGCTGGACGGCCTGGACACCCACGGCAAGACCCCCGCCCAGATCAACCGCATGGGCATTGCCCGCACCTTCCAGAACATCCGGCTGTTCAACAACCTGAGCGTGGAGGACAACGTGAAGATCGGCCTCCACAACCAGGAGAAGTACTCCATGTTCTCCGGCGTCCTCCGCCTGCCCAAGTACTGGCGGCGGGAGAAGGCCGCCCACGAGCGGGCGCTGGAGCTGCTGTCCATCTTCGATATGCAGGATCTGGCGGATCACCAGGCCGGCTCCCTGCCCTACGGGGCCCAGAGGCGGCTGGAGATCGTCCGGGCGCTGGCCACCAATCCGTCCCTGCTGCTGCTGGACGAGCCGGCGGCGGGCATGAACCCCTCCGAGACCGCCGAGCTGATGGAGAACATCGTCAAGATCCGGGACACCTTCCAGATCGCCATCATGCTCATCGAGCACGACATGAGCCTGGTCATGGGCATCTGCGAGGGCATCTGCGTGCTCAACTTCGGCCAGATCATCGCCAAGGGAACCGCGGAGGAGATCCAGTCCAACCCCACCGTCATCGAAGCCTATCTGGGCAAACAGCAGTAAGGGGGCGTGGTAAAATGCTGAAAGTCAACGACATCAACGTCTACTACGGCGCCATCCACGCCATCAAGGGCGTGTCCTTTGAGGTGAACGACGGCGAGATTGTCACCCTCATCGGCGCCAACGGCGCGGGCAAGTCCACCATTCTGAATACGGTGTGCGGCCTGCTCCACTCCCGCACCGGGTCCATCGAATTCCTGGACAAAAATCTGGCCTCCATCCCCGCCCACAAGGTGGTGAAGCTGGGCATGGCCCACGTCCCCGAAGGGCGGCGCATCTTCCAGCAGATGACGGTGGAGGAAAACCTGGAGATGGGCGCGTACACCCAGTCCCGGGCCAGCGTCGATCCCAATCTGGAGCGGGTGTATGAGCAGTTCCCCCGGCTGAAGGAGCGCCGCAAGCAAGTGGCGGGCACCCTGTCCGGCGGCGAGCAGCAGATGCTGGCCATGGGCCGGGGGCTCATGTCCAACCCCAAGCTGCTCATGCTGGACGAGCCGTCCATGGGTCTGGCCCCCATCCTGGTGGAGCAGATCTTTGACATCATCCGCCAGCTCCATAAGGCGGGCACCACCATCCTGCTGGTGGAGCAGAACGCCCGCATGGCCCTCTCCGTGGCCGACCGGGGCTACGTGCTGGAGACGGGCAAGATCGTCGCCACCGGCACGGGAGACGAGCTGCTCCACGACGAGGCGGTCAAGAAGGCATATCTGGGCGGCTAGAAGCGCTGAGCCGTCGTGAACAGGTGAAGCGTGACAATTGGATGTAGCAGAGGGCCTGCGGCTGTACGCCGCAGGCCCTTCTTTGCCTTTTTGCGCAAGTCAGGCGGCGCTGACAGCAGGTTGCGTCCTCACCTCTTGCCAAACGGGGCGGCATTGTGTATGCTGAACGTGCGATCGCGAAAGGAGTGATGTCCATGAAGGTGACTGTGGAGGAGTGCCCCGGCCTGGAACAGACCGAGGTGACCGTCCGCTGCAAGCGGATGGACAGCCAGGTGTCCCGGCTGGTGGAGCTGCTGAGGCTGTCCGACGCCCGGCTCACCGGGGAGAAGGACGGCGAGACCTGCATCCTGGACGGGGCGGACGTGCTCTATATCGACACGGTGGACCGGGGCACCTTCCTCTATACGGAGGACGGGGTGTACCAGACCCGCCTGCGATTGTACGAGTTGGAGGAGCAGCTCACCGGCTGGGATTTTGTCCGGGTGAGCAAGTCGGCCATCGTGAATTTTGATCGGGTGCGGTCGCTGCGCCCCGATTTCGGGGGCCGGATGCGGCTCACCATGTCCAACGGCGAGGTGGTGGTGGCCAACCGCCAGTACGTCCCCGCCATCAAAACGAAATTGGGCTTGTGAAAGGAGTGTGTCCCATGAAAAAGTTTTTGCAGATCGTCATCGCCATCAAAGAGAGGGCGTCATTGAGCTATACCGCCGCCATGTTCATTTATATGGTTTTCCTGTGGGTGTTCAAACAGGAGGCGGCTCCGCTGTCCATGCTGTTTTCCCTGATGATCGTGTGCGTGGCGGCGGGAACCATGCAGTTGGTAGCGTTCAGTGACCTGTTGTTCAAAAAGCTGGCCTACGGCTGGCGGCTGGTGGTCTTCGTGATCCCCTTTGGCGCGGTTCTTACCGCCTTTGCCGTGGGCTTTGGCTGGTTCCCAACGGAAGACGCGAGAGCGTGGGTGGAATTCGGCGTGATTTTTATCGTTATTTTCCTGGCGATTACGGCTGGCATTGAGATCTATTACCGCCTGTCCGGACGGAAGTACGACGACAAGCTGGACTGGTATCGCAGAAGCAGAGAAAAGGACTGAGGGGATCTTCCGGATGTCCTGGGAAGAAAGGGCAGGCGCCGCGATGGAGCGGTGCCTGCCTTTTTGCCATAGGGCCTATGGCCCGGTTAAAACCTTATTTCCCGGTTGTGCGGGAAGCCTTACAGCCCCAGCTTGAACAGGTTTTTATCGGTGTTGAAGTTGTTGGCCGAATAGAGTACCAGCACCTGGTCGATGCCGTTGTCCGCCACGTACTGCTTGAGGGACATATTGTTGTAGCGCAGGTCGAACAGGTGGACCTCCTGGAACTCCTCTGCCAGGAAGGGGGCCAGACTGTCGGAGTAGGAGTCCCGAATGACCAGCAGTTTTCCACCCACGGCGTCAGGATTTTTGATGATGCACAGGGGTTGGTTGCCGCCCAGGAAGTAGGCGTACTTGTCCTTGACCTCCAGCTTTTCGGGGTGGTACATGGTGCTCTCGATGGGCTCGCCCTCGGGATAGCGGGTGACGGTGATGTTTCCACGCGTCCCGCCCTCGGGGATCATGGTGTAGATGCTGTCCGGCTTGATCCAGTCTGCCCCGGAAGCGGAATAGGTCGTGCCGTAGAAGCTGTCGCTCACCTGAGTGTAGGACACGCCGAAGTCCGTCCCCTGGAGGCCAATGCCCTCCATCAGCATCGTATAACCCCGATAGGCTCCCATAGTGGTCCAATGGTGGTCGGTGCGGTAAAAAGAATTATTTCCCCTGGGGTCGGCGTTTCCACACCAGTCCCCCAGTAAGAACCGCAGGTCGATGAAGGTTACGCCCTCCCCACACAACTCCATTGCTCCTTCGATGGTGGACCCGTCGTCTATGTTAGGGGCATTGTCCGGCAGAAGGTTGACCGCCCAGCTCTTGTCCGGCACCAGGGAGAAATACACTGGTACGTCCACATTGTCCGCCAGCTTGTTCACAAAGCCCACCCGCTGGGCCAACTCGTCCCGGGAAATAATGGTAAAATGGGCAAACAGGGTCTGTCCATCGGTGCCAAAGTAGACGCTGTTGTTCTCCTGCTTGCCCAGGGCGCGCTCGGACAGGGCCTTGAGCCGAATCCACCCGTCCCGCAGGGGGAACTGGTCGGTGACGTAGTCCTCAAAGCCCTCCATGAACTCCCCGGTGCGCAGGGTGCTGAGGGTGGGGGCCTTGAACTGGGACAGGTAGCGGTTCTCCTGCTCGGAGAAGTCCCGGCTGGGGGAGACGATCAGCGCGATCCCAAAGCCGAAAATGAACAGGCAGAACAGCACTGTGATGAAAATGGAATATTTTTTACTCATAAAAGACCAAATCCTCAATTATTAAACATAAACGTCACCGGGCAGCGATAAAACGATTACCGCCCTAAACGTCAGCGAGTTTAAAGCTCTTTTTGCTTACTTTTTCTCTCCGTGGGCCGCCTACGGCGGCTTAGGCTGCAAGTGCCCGCTGTGCGGGCACTGCACGCGAGAAAAAGTAAGCCCCCTTAAAAGCGGAAGTAGAGGAACGGATTGTAGGTGCCGTCCACCAGGTAGGCGGTGGTGAACACCAGCCCTGCCAGCATCAGCACCGGGAAGGCGGCCTGACGCGCCCGCTCGGGGAGCTTCTTCCAGGTGTGCGCCGCCAGCGGCGTGGCCGCCACAATGGCAATGACCAGGATGGGCAGGTAGTTGCGCAGATAGTACAGGAAATCGGTGTCCAGCGCCCCCGCCCCGAAGCCGAACATGGCGGCCAGGTACGGCCCCATGGCGGAGAAGTCCTCCACGGCGAAGATGGCCCAGCCCACGATGGCGATAACCACGCCGTATATGTGGGTCAGCCACGCCGGGGCCTTGTCCAGCCACTTGCCCAGGAACAGCTTTTCCAGCCCGATCCACACGAACCAGTACAGGCCCCAGATGAGGAAGTTCCAGCTTGCTCCATGCCAGATGCCGGTGGCCGCCCAGACAATGAGCAGATTGAACACCATCCGGGCGGGCTTCACCCGGCTGCCGCCCAGGGGGAAGTAGAGATACTCCCGGAACCAGCTTCCCAGAGAGATGTGCCACCGCCGCCAGAACTCGCTGGCGGACTTGGAGAGATAGGGGTAGTTAAAGTTCTCCAAAAACTCGAAGCCCAGCATACGGCCCAGGCCGATGGCCATGTCGGAGTAGCCGGAGAAGTCGAAGTAGAGCTGGAGAGAGAAGGCGACGATGCCCAGCCACGCGCCCAGAGTGGTGAGCTGCGCGCCCGGGGTGGCGAGGTATACGTCCCACAGGGGGCCCAGGGCGTTGGCCAGCAACACCTTCTTGCAGGCCCCGATGGTGAAGCGCTGTACGCCGGAGGCGAACTTCTCAAAGGAGTGATCCCGGTGCTCCAACTGTTCGTCCAGGTCCTTGTACTTGATGATGGGGCCGGCGATGAGCTGGGGGAACAGGGTGACAAAGGTGCCGAAGGTGACGATGTTCTTCTGGCACCGGGCGTCCCCCCGGTATACGTCGATGGTGTAGCTCATGGTCTGGAAGGTGTAGAAGGAGATGCCGATGGGCAGGGTGAAGGGGATGGACGCGCCGCCGGGCAGGGGCAGCTTCTCAATGACGGGCAGGAAGCCCGCGCCGATGGCGGCAAGGCTGCCGGCGATGAAGTTCCAATACTTAAAGAACCCCAGCAGGAGCAGGTTGAACACCACCGACGAGGCCACCGCCGCCCTTGCGCCCCGGTCGTTCCCCTTGGCCTTGCAGCGGGTGACGATGCGCCCGTGGCTGTAGTCGATGGCGATGGACAGGAACATGATGACCACGTACACCGGCTCGCCCCAGCCATAGAAGATCAGGTTGACCACCAGAAGCACCAGGTTGCGCCACTTTAGCGGGGAAATGTAGTACAACAGCAATACGATGGGGAAATAGAGGAACAAAAAATACGGGCTGGAAAAGATCACAGGTATTCACCTCGCGGGATAAGTTAAGCTGCCCCGGCGCTTGCGCCGGGGCAAATAAAGTTAGAACAAAGCGTTGAACAGGGATACGATTTCGTCGCAGTTCTCGTGGATGACCATCATGACGTAATTCCCGTTGGAAACAACCCGGGAGTTGTTTTCCCACTGGTCCATTGCCATGGGGTACTGGGCCCCGCCGGGGCCGTTGCCGTCGCCCACCATATAGTCGATCCGGGCCTGGAAGACCGTCTTGACCGCGGCCACATCCGCGCTGTCCTTCACCTGCACCAGGCCGAACTCACCGTTGTTCATGGATATGGCGCAGACATAGACCAGGCACTGCTCGGTGTCGATCCCGGTCATCCCCGGATAGTAACCGTCCAGCAGATCGTCGCTGGCCAGCCCCAGGAAGCCGAACTCATACTGGGCTGTCACGCGCTCATAGAACGCCTCCAGATCCACCCGGTCGGCAGGCTCAGGGG
>JAIEFH010000269.1 GCA_029067025.1 Oscillospiraceae bacterium
CCAAACGCTGCCAAACGGGGGCCGCCCCGTGCGGGGCGTCCCCTTTCTGAATAGGAGGGTATAACTTTGTGTCTGATTTGTGACAGGATCAACATGATAAAAAATGGGACAAATCCTTATTTTGTGAAAGAACTTGATACCGGTTATGTGGTGATAGGGGATAACCAGCATTTTCGCGGTTATACGCTTTTCCTATATAAATCCCACGAAAACATAACGGAGCTTTTTCACCTCGATCATGCCGAAAAAATGAGGTTCCTTGAGGAAATGTCCCTGGTGGCCGAAGCCGTTTCAAGGACATTCGGGGCGGAAAAGATGAATTATGAGCTGCTCGGGATGGGGGACGCGCATCTGCATTGGCATTTGTATCCACGGGTGAGCGGAGATATTGAAAACTATGGAAACAACGGGAAAGGCCCGGTTTGGTGGTATCCCATGGAAAAAATGTACAGCGACGATAACCGCCCGACCCCTGAGGAGTTGGAGGAGATGAAGGCCAAGCTGCTAGAGGCACTGAACCAGCTTCTATAAAACGGCAAACAGCCGCCATCTGGAGCGTTCCAGATGGCGGCTGTTTCTCGTCAGAACAGCAGCCGCACCGCCCAGGATGCCGCCAAAAACCCCGCGATGTCCGCGCACAGTGCCGCCGGGACGGCGTACCGGGTTTTGCCGACTTTTGCCGCGCCGAAGTATACCGCGATTGTATAAAACGTGGTTTCAGTGGAGCCCAGCATCACCGCCGCCGTCCTCCCCACCAGGGAGTCGGGGCCATAGGTCTCGATGAGCTCCGCGCCCACCCCTAAAGCGGCTGAGCCGCTGACAGGACGTACCAGCAGCAGACCGATGGTCTCCGCCGGGATGCCCACCGCCGACAGCAGAGGCCCCACCGCCTCACCCAGCAGCTCCAACGCCCCGGAAGCCCGGAGCATATACACCGCCGTCAGCAGGCCGATGAGGGGTGGCATGATGCGCAGGGCCACTTTCAAACCCTTCTCCGCCCCGTCGGTGAGGGCGGTCCAAAGATCCACTCGCTTGACCAGCCCCCACAGCGCCACCGCCAGCATCAGGAAGGGCACCAGCATGGTGAATAACAAGTCCATCATTTTATCCTCCTAACCTGGCCGCACACAGCGATCTGTCCTGCACCTGAAATAACAGGCGAGCAGACAATCCATTTGCTCACCTCCACACACGGGCGAACAGTTTTGCCGCTGTCACCCCCACCGCGATGGACACGGTGGATGCCAGCCATACCGCGGGCAGGATGTCGAAGGGATTGGCGCTCCCCGCCGCCGCCCGGACACTGGCCACTGTGGTGGGGATGAGCTGGAGGGAGGCCGTGTTGCACACCACCAGCATACACAAACCGTCCGACGCCACGCCGGGAGTGTGTTCCGCCATGAGCCGGGCGGCCTCCAGCCCCAGGGGGGTGGCGGCGTTGCCCAGCCCCAGTAGGTTGGCCGACAGATTGGCGCTCACCGCGTCCATCACCTTGCCGTTTCGGGCGAAATCCGGGTACAGCCGCTTAATGGCGGGCCGCAGCAGTTTGGACAGCCCACGGGCCAGCCCGGAGCGCTCCATCACCTCCATGACTCCCATCCACAGGCACAGCACCCCCATCATGGACAGGCACAGCTCCACCCCGGCGGCGGCGCCGTCCAGCGCGCCCTTGGCCACCGCTGGGCCGTTCCCCGTGGCCAGTCCGCACAGGATGGCCGCCCCCACCATCACCGTCCAGATCAACGACATCGCCATATCCAGATTCCCCCTCTTTGTCCGTTCGCCCCATATATACGGCGCAGCGGACAAAATCATGTCCCAGAATCAAGGCGATATGGTGTAATTCGACAGCAATCCCAATAATTACGTTTTTTCCCCAATTTTTTGATTGACAAAGTTATACGTTATGTTATAATAGGAGCGTAGCAGGAGATGTATGACAAATTCATTGCCTGGCGCAAGGAGGATTTCGAAAATGAAAGCGACCGGAATTGTCCGAAAAGTCGATGAATTGGGGCGCATCGTGCTGCCTATCGAGCTGCGCCGCACCCTGGACATCGCGGAACGCGACCCACTGGAGATCTATGTAGACGGCCCGTCCATCATTTTAAGCAAGTACCAGCCCGCCTGCATTTTCTGCGGGGATTCCCGGGAAATCACGTCCTTCAAGGGGAAAAATATCTGCACCGGCTGCTTGAAAGACCTGAGCGGCAAATAATTTCCCTGCTCTATGTTGTGCGAAAAGCCGCCGAAAAGGCGGCTTTTTTTGTCGAAATATTTTTTTGGAAATCTCCGATGTTTCGACACGGTTCGCGTGGTATTTGACCTCCAAGAATTTCCAGAAATATTATACCGATTGTTATCATTTCCAACTGTTGGCGATACAGGTAAGAGCTTCCAGAAAAATTTCCAGGATCAGGATATTTGGCGGCCAAATGATTGGACGCTCACCGTCCCTCTTTTTCCGTGATTTGGTTGTAAAGCAGGCGCTTGCGCACGCCAAACTCCTCCGCCGCCCGTGCCGCCGCCTCTTTAAGCGGCAGTCCTTCCCGGCGAAGCTGCTCCGCTCTGGCCAGGGCGGCGTCCCCATCCGGCGCCTCATCCCGGGGTGGGCGTCCTCCCACCACCAGCACAAACTCCCCCCTGGGCTCCTGGGCGGCGAAATGCTCCACCGCTTCCCCGATGGGGAGGCGCAGCACTTCCTCGTGGAGCTTGGTCAGCTCCCGGCAGACCGCCATGGGCCGATCCGGGCCAAAGACCGCCGCCAGATCGTCCAGGGTGGCGCGCAGCTTGTGGGGGGCCTCGTAGAAGATCATGGTGCGTTCTTCCCCCGCCAGGGCGTCCAACTGGGCCCGGCGGTTTTTCTTGTTCAGGGGCAGGAAGCCCTCAAAGGTGAACCGCCCCGTGGGCAGGCCGGATACAGACAGCGCCACGGTCAGCGCGCAGGGGCCGGGGATGGACTCCACCGCGACCCCGTGGGCGGCGCACAAGGCCACCAGATCCTCCCCAGGGTCGGAGATGGCGGGGGTGCCCGCGTCGGTGACCAGGGCGCACGTCTCGCCCGCCTCCAGCCGTTGGAGGATGGCGGGGCCCGCGGTCTCACAGTTATGCCGGTGATAGATCACCATGGGCTTTTTCAGCTCCAGATGGTTCAGCAGCTTTACCGTCACCCGGGTGTCCTCGGCGGCGATAAAATCCGCCTCCGCCAAGGTCTCGGCGGCCCGGCGGGAGATGTCCCCCAGGTTCCCGATGGGGGTGGGCACCAGATAGAGCTTTCCCGTCATACCCTCTTGTTCCGCCATGCTGATCCACCCTCCTTTTCTGCTTGGCCTGTCTCCTGATTATAAACGTTTGTCCCGCCAGTGTCAACAACAAGCCCCCGGCGCGTAGCGCCAGGGGCTTGAATTTACAGCGCCTTCAGCATAGCCGGTCCCCGTTTGACGAGGATGACGGTACACAGCACAGTCAGCACGGCCAGCAGGGCGATGGGGAACGCCAGCGCGGCCCACTCGGCCATTTTGCCGCCCAGCCAGTACAGCAGCCCGCACAGGCCCAGCGCCGCCATGGGCACGAACATCCCCAGAACGGCGGACAGGGACTGCTTCATCACCACCGTCTCGTTCACCGCGTCCAGCTTGGGGAAGCACAGGCCCATGAGCATTCCAAACACTGCCTGGCCCACGGCAAAGACCAGCATGGAGACCACCAGCACCGCCCCCTGCCACGCGGGCAGCTCCACAGCGATGGCGATGCACACCCCCGCGATGACAGTGCAGGGCAGGCTGAGCAGAAGCTGGAAGCCCACCTTGATCCACAGCAGGGAGCTCTCCTCCATGGGGGCCTCCCGCAGGATCCAGAGGTATTTGCCCTCCAGGCTGATGGCGGGGGCGGTGATGACGCAGGTGCACAGGCAGAAGCCCATGGTCGCCGCCGCCAGGGGCAGTACCGGCAGGAAGCCTCCGGTCATGGCAATGAATGCCCGCAAATCGTCCCGCATCACCAGCGCCGCGATACCCGCCGCCAGCAGCATGATGAGGCCGAGGCCGCAGTTCCACAGATACATGGGGGTGCCGAAGAAGCGCTTGGCCTCCTTGACCAGCAGGGCCTTGGTCTGGCCCGACGCGGACTGGGCGGACAGCTTGTAGTCGTTCCGGGCGGAGCGGGCGGCGAAGGCGGTGACCGCCTGACGGTACACCTTGCCCAGCCCGAACACCACCAGCGCGAGGGGGACGGCGCAGCAGGCGACAAAGGCCAGCAGCAGCTTCCAGTCACCCAGGATGCCGTCGCCCATCCACAGGATGGGGGCGGCCCAGCTCAGGGAGTCTTTGATTCCGGCGGCGTTGGCGGCCAGATCCTCGATCATGCCGCTGAGGTTGAAGGAGAACCAGAACACCGCCACCATGTACAGCGCCATGACGATGTTCTGCCCCAGCGCC
This sequence comes from Oscillospiraceae bacterium, assembly GCA_029067025.1. GTDB lineage: Bacteria > Bacillota > Clostridia > Oscillospirales > Oscillospiraceae > Enterenecus. The sequence continues at coordinate 4,437 of JAIEFH010000269.1, forward strand.
CCACCCTTGGACACCTTTGCGGACAGAAAGGCCACCAGCGCCCCGAGCAGCACGGACAGCGCCGTGTCCAGCAGGGGAAGGGCCAGCACGGCGATGAGCAGCCGCACCCAGAACAGCAGATTATGGCCCACTCCGCTCTGGGTCAAAAAGGCGCACACCGCCCCGGCGGGGCCCAGCACGAAGAAGGAGAACAGCAGGTTCTCCAGGTAGATGGCCGTGACCCGGCTGGCCATCAGCACGGTGGAGGACACGGGCATACTCAGCAGCAGGTCGTTGTCCTTGCCGCCGAACACCACGCCCTTGACCGCGAAGGTGGTGAACAGCAGTCCCATGGCCAGCGCGGCTATGCCCATGAAGATGAACACCAGCACCTCCATGTGGATGGGAGCCAGCACCTCCATCAGCATAAAGCTGTATAGGCCGGACATATAAAGGCCCAGGAACGCGATGAGTACAATGGCTCCGATGCCGGAGGCCGCCTTCTTGCGGCTCCGGCCCGGGGTATTGGTGGAGGACAGCAGCATGGATTTGACGCTGACCTTCAGCAGCGCGAAGAACTTTTTCATTGCTCTCCCTCCAGCTCCAGGAACACGTTCTCCAGGGAGGAGTCGCCCACCAGTGCTTCGGTGGGGCCGGACTTCACCAGCCGCCCGTCCTTGATGATGGCGATCTGGTGGCACAGCTTTTCCGCCACCTCCAGCACATGGGTGGAGAAGAACACCGCCGAGCCGCTCTGGCACAGGTCGGCCAGGAAACCCTTCATCAGGTGGGAGGCGGAGGGATCCAGACCCACGAAGGGCTCATCCAGGATGAGCAGGCGGGGCCGGCGGATAAAGGCGGAGATGAGGGCCAGCTTCTGGCGCATACCGTGGGAATAGCTGCCGATGGGGGAGCCCAGGTTGCCCGTCAGCTCAAAGGCGTCGCCGAATTTGCCGATGTCCTTCGTGCGCTGCTCCGCCGGGATGTCGTAGAGGTCGGCGATGAAGTTGAGGTAGTCGATGCCCTTCATAAACTCATACAAATCCGGGTTGTCGGGCAGGAAGGCGGTGACCCGCTTGGCCCCCACCGGGTCCTTCTTCACGTCGTGGCCGTCGATGGTGATGGTGCCCTGGGTGAAATCCATCACGCCCGCGCAGGCCCGCAGGGTGGTGGTCTTGCCCGCCCCGTTGTGGCCAATGAAGCCATAGATCTCGCCGGGGCGCACATGGAGGGTCAGGTCGTCCACGGCCCTTTTCCCTCCGGGGTAGGTTTTGGAATAGTGTTCGATGCGAAGCATAGTCAATCTCTCCCTTGGAAACATGATGTAAGGTTTGCTTTACAATAGGAGTATAGCACGCTTTACATTTCGTGTCAAGCTTATTTTACATTTTTCAGCAGGATCCGTGTTTTCGCAAAGGTTACAGCAGGTCAAAGGTTCATTTGTACCGCACCGCCGTACCGTACACGGTGATCTCCGCCGCCCCCTGCATGATGGAGGCGGAGGCATAGCGGATATTCACCACCGCGTCCGCGCCCAGGTTTTCCGCCTCGTCCACCATCCGCTTGGTGGCAAGCTGCCGGGCCTCGTTGAGCATATCGGTATAGCTCTCGATTTCCCCGCCCACGAAGGTTTTCATCCCGGCCATAAAATCCTTGCCGACGCTCTTGCACTGGACCACCGAGCCCTTCACCAGGGCCAGCGCCTCGATTTCCCGTCCGGGGATGTGGTCAATATTGAGCAGCAGCATCCTCTTCCCCTCCTCTGATCTGCTTGATGCGCTGATACAGCGCCGCCAGTATCCCGGCGATCATCACCGTTGGGATGGCCGCGATGGCGATGATGACCCCGATGGGGGGCGCGTCCGCCGCGTCCACGGTGAACCCCCACACGATGAGGCCGATGAGGGCCCCCAGCATCACCAGCATGACCACCGCCGCCCCGACGGGGCTGACGTACCGGGTCAATTTGTCCTGTTTCCCCACGTTCATGAACTTTGTCCCCTCCTGTTCCTGCCGTTCCATGGATGCCAGCACCCCATCGGTGTCCAGGCCGTCCAGTTGGCTGCGGCTGTCCCGGATCTGGGCGCACACGCCCTGGGCCGCCGCCAGGTTGGCCTGCCTGCGCTCCAACTGGATGATATGCCGCCCCATGGCGTCCTCCAGGGTCAGCGACCCGGACTTGAGGCGCAGGATTTCTTCGATGGGCACGTCCAGCATCCGCAGCAGCTTGATTTTTTTCAGCCACGCCACATCGGCGTCGCTGTAGTCCCGGTAGCCGTTGTCGTTATTGCGCCCGGGGGTGAGCAGCCCTTCCTTTTCATAGAAGCGGATGTTGCCCTTGGTGATGCCCACCAGCTGCTCCACCTGATTGATCTTCATCGTTTTCCCTCCCTCATTGAGGACATGGTACACCTTCCACTTGGTAAAAGGTCAAGAGGAATTTTGAAAATTTTTTGGGTTTAAGGTCAAGGGCCTTCCTTTTTTCTTTGAAAAGAAAAAAGGAAGCGAAAAAAGAAACTTTTAGACTGCCTCTATTAAAAACGACAATTAGAAACAGTCTAAAAGTCTTTCTTTTTGCTTCTTTTTCTTTCTACAGAAAGAAAAAGAAGGTCATTACACCCGCTCCAACGCTTGCGCCAGGTCGGCAATGAGGTCGCCCAGATCCTCGATGCCCACGGACAGGCGCACCAGGTCGGGGGACACCCCGGCGGCCTCCAGCTCCGCGTCGTTCATCTGCCGGTGGGTGGCGGAGGCGGGGTGGAGCACGCAGGTCTTGGCGTCCGCCACATGGGTGGCGATGGAGGCCAGCTTCAGCCCCGCCATGAACCGCTCGGCGGCGGCCCGGCCGCCCTTCACGCCGAAGGAGACCACCCCGCAGCAGCCGTGGGGCAGATATTTTTGTGCCAGCTCATAGTATTTGTCCCCGGGCAGGCCGGCATACCGAACCCAGGCCACCTTTTCGTGGGTTTGCAGCCACTGGGCCACCCCCTGGGCGTTGGCGCAGTGCTTAGCCATGCGCAGGGGGAGGGTCTCCATGCCGAGCCCTAACAGCCACGCGTTCATGGGGGCGGGGGTGGAGCCGAAGTCCCGCATGAGCTGCACCACCGCCTTGGTGACGTAAGCGCCTCCCTGGCCGAACCGCTCGGTATAGGTCACGCCGTGGTAGCTGTCGTCGGGGGTGGTCAGGCCGGGGTATTTGTCCGCGTGGGCGTTCCAGTCGAAGTTGCCCGAGTCCACAATGGCCCCGCCTACGGCGGCGGCATGGCCGTCCAGATACTTGGTGGTGGAGTGGGTGACGATGTCCGCGCCCCACTCAAAGGGTCGGCACAGGGCTGGGGTGGCGAAGGTGTTGTCCACGATCAGGGGCACGCCGTGGGCGTGGGCGGCCCGGGCGAACTTCTCGATGTCCAGCACCGTCAGGGCCGGGTTGGCGATGGTCTCGCCGAACAGGGCTTTTGTGTTGGGCCGGAAGGCGGCGTTCAGCTCGTCCTCAGAGCAGTCCGGGTCAATGAAGGTAAACTCGATGCCCATCCGCTTCATGGTGACGGCGAACAGGTTGTAGGTGCCGCCGTAAATGGTGGAGGAGGACACAATGTGATCCCCTGCCGAGGCGATGTTGAACACGGAGAAGAAGGACGCCGCCTGTCCCGAGGACAGCAGCATGGCCGCCGTGCCCCCCTCTAGGGCGCACAGCCGGGCCGCCACCATGTCGCTGGTGGGGTTTTGCAGGCGGGTGTAGAAGTAGCCGGACGCCTCCAGGTCGAACAGCTTGCCCATATCCGCGCTGGTCTCGTAGCGGAAAGTGGTGGACTGGATGATGGGGATGTTCCGGGGTTCTCCGTTGCCGGGGCGATAGCCCGCGTGGAGGCAGTTGGTGTCGAAATTCATGTTGATTTCTCCTTTTTGTCATAGTTTCGGCCCAAGGCCGTGGTTTATTACTCCGAGGGGATTGCCTGCCGGGCCAGGTCCGGCCCGCCGAATTCCTCCGCGGGCTCCCCCTCGATCAAGATCTGCACCTGATCCACAGTGTCCAGACTGCGCAGCGTCTCCA
>JAIEFH010000027.1 GCA_029067025.1 Oscillospiraceae bacterium
GGCGCTGTGTCTCAGCGACAGCGGTGGCGCGGGCGGCGGCCAAGCTGGGGGCGGTCAGCGCCCGGCTGGACGCGGGCATGGACCCCCTGGATCTGCTGCGGGAGGTGCTGGGGGAATTTGAGCTGGAGGTGCTGGAGACTTCCCCCATTGAGTACCGCTGCTACTGCACCCGGGAGCGGGTGAGCCGGGCCCTCATCAGCCTGGGCAAGGACGAGCTGGCCTCCCTCATGAAGGAGCAGGGGGGCGCGGAACTCACCTGCCAGTTCTGCGACAAGGTATACCGCTTCGACCAGGGCGATCTGCAGGCCCTTCTGGACGAGGCAGTGAATAAGTGAAACAACGACAAGAGAGCGCCGGCCTAGCCGGCGCTCTCTTCCTGTTCCATCAGCTCCACCACCGTCCGGGCGTACAGCCGCGCGGCGGTGATGGCCTCCTGAAGGGTGTTGCCGTGGGTGCCCACCTCCACCAGAATCGTCCCCGTGGACAGATGCTGGTTGAAGCGGGTGGGGCGCAGCACCAGAGGCCGGGCCAGTGTGGCCCATTTGTCGCACAGCGCCGACTGGATGGACAGCGCCAGCGCCAGGTTCACCCTCCAGTTGGGGTGGGTCTGCCCGGTGGCGTCGCTGCCCATCACCATCATGACCTGGGCGCAGTTGTCCACCGTCCCCGCCACCGCCTTGTAGATGGTGCCGTCGGTGGCTACCAGCGCGTCCCGGTGCACGTCCAGCAGCAGCACCAGGGAGGGGTATTTTTTCAGGTTCTCCGCCACCCCCTGCACCGAGCGGTTGTAGGCGTCGTTGTAACTGGGGTAATCGTACAGGGTGGTGTCGTGGACCACGCCGATGCCCGCCGCCTCGAACACCGCCTTCATCTCCTCGCCCACCCGGATCATGTTGTAGTTGGTGTCCAGGGTGCGGTGGTCGCCGCTGGGATCGTATACGTCGGTGCCGTCCATGGTGTACGACTCGGTGGCGTGGGAATGGTAAATGAGCACTTTCGGGCCTTCCCCCTCTGCGGACAGTTGGGGCGCGTTTTTCAGCAGAGCCGGTATGTCCACTGTATAGTCGGTCCGGTTATAGACGGACACATTCCCCGATGTGACGTACTTGGTGGAGCTGCCCGCCACCATGGTCTTGGGAATGATGCCGTCCGGCGCGGTGGTGGGGGCGGGCGGGTCGTTGCCCTCGTCCTCGCCTGTGGGATCC
>JAIEFH010000270.1 GCA_029067025.1 Oscillospiraceae bacterium
CGATTAGCTCTTGGCGAGAATCGGTATAAACGGTTCCCGTCGGCTTGCCGCCGCAAAAAAAACGGTAAAGTGTGCCGCCAGCAATATTGCTGGCGGCACACTGTTTCTTCCCAGATAGGGCGTTTTTACAATATCGGGATCATGATGATTTATGAGATAACTCGGACGCGAAGAGACGTTCGATTTTGTTATCAATGTAGCGTGCGGCCCTTTTTACCAATCCAATATAGTGCTTTTCCAGTACGGCTATTCTGAATAACTCGATCAGCGTGCAGCATAAAAATACAACGAGGGCAGCCATAAGAGAATACGGGATCAAAAACGGGCTGTCGGCGAATGACGCGTTTTGAAACAGCGTACCCCATAAAAAGGGACGGACAAAATTGTTCTCGTGGATCAAATATACCCCAAAGGTAGCCGACGATACCTGATTGATAACCCGGTTGCAGCCAATATCAATTTGCAGAAAGCCTAAAAACAGGAACAGGGCCGTCAGCACGGTGGGCAGCCGCTGCATATGGATCACGTAAACGGCCAAATTGGCGGCAGATGGGATTTTGCTTTCAAGCAGATCCGAAATCACGAAGGCCAGACCTGCCGTAAGCATGGCGGCAAAGGCACCCAGGAAGGCGGCCCTTGGGCCTATGGCTATTGTTTCGACATGAAACCGGATATAGGCCGACGCCGCGTATAGGTAAGCAAACCACAGCAGATAGCTGCTTCCATAGGCGGAGCCGGAAAAAGTTGGGATAACACACCAGCAGACGGTGAGCAGCGCCAGCATTTTCTGATACTCCTGCTTGTCCAATCCCTTGAGAAGCTTATTCAGGTATGGTGAGATCAGGTACAATACGAAGTATATGCTGGCAAACCACCATCCGGAATATGTAATGGGAAAAAAGCAGGCGATCACGGTCCTTATGCCATAGGGGTTAGCCCCCGCCAGAGTAAAAACAGCGAGAAAAAGGACGGAATAGGTAAAGATTTGGATGGCGAGCTTCAGCGCCTTATCGGTCCTGAACGCGGTGGAGTTAATCAAAAAGTAGCCTGAAATCAGGACAAAAATATCTACGCCGAGATTGCCGCCAAAGGTAAGGCACTGAGTCCACAGCCTGTTTACCGTGAGTTCGCCGCTGGGGAATTGAAAGCCGCCATGGGTGGAAAAGTGGCAGATGATGATCATCAGCATGGCGATGATCCGAAGCAGCTCTATATTTGACCGCCTTTCGGCGTGACTGTCTGTTCGCAATACCCTCTCCCCCTGACGGAAAAGATAAAGCGGGAAAATCCCGCTTTATCTGGAAAATGAAGCAAAACAAGCGCATACCGGTTTTCGCCGGAGAGTGGATCACAAAACGTGATCCACTCTCCGGTCTGTTTGAGTTTATGCCGTTTACTCAGCGTCCTTGATGGCGGCCTGCGCGGCGGCCAGCCGGGCGATGGGCACGCGGAAGGGGGAGCAGGACACGTAGTCCAGCCCGATCTTGTGGCAGAACTCCACGCTGGAGGGGTCGCCGCCGTGCTCGCCGCAGATGCCGACATGGATGTCGGGATTGGTGGAGCGGCCCCAGCGGGTGGCGTTGGAGATCAGGCGGCCCACGCCGTGCTGGTCCAGCTTGGCGAAGGGATCCTGCTCGTAGATCTTCTTCTCGTAGTAGGCGCCCAGGAACTTGCCCGCGTCGTCGCGGGAGAAGCCGAAGGTCATCTGGGTCAGGTCGTTGGAACCGAAGGAGAAGAAGTTGGCGTGGGGGGAGATCTCATCGGCGGTCATGGCCGCGCGGGGGATCTCGATCATGGTGCCCACCTTGTACTTCATGGAGGAGCCCGCCTCAGCGATGAGCTTGTCGGCGGTGGAGGTGACGACGCCCTTGACGTAGAGGAATTCCTTCACCTCGCCCACCAGGGGGATCATGATCTCGGGCACCAGGTTCCACTCGGGGTGGCGGGCCTGGACGGCCAGGGCGGCCTTGATGACGGCGTTGGTCTGCATCACGGCAATCTCGGGGTAGGTGACGGCCAGACGGCAGCCGCGGTGGCCCATCATGGGGTTAAACTCGTGCAGGCCGGCGATGATGGCCTTGATGTCGGCCACGCTCTTGCCCATATCCTCGGCCAGCTTCTCGATGTCGGCCTCCTCAGTGGGGACGAACTCGTGCAGCGGGGGATCCAGGAAGCGGATGGTGACGGGCAGGCCCTCCATGGCCTCGTAGATACCCTCAAAGTCGGACTGCTGCATGGGCTCCAGCTTGGCCAGGGCCTTCTCGCGCTGCTCCACGGTGTCGGAGCAGATCATCTCCCGGATGGCGGGGATGCGGTCGTCGTTGAAGAACATATGCTCGGTGCGGCACAGGCCGATGCCCTGGGCGCCGAACTTCTTGGCCTGAGCGGCATCGTGGGGGGTGTCGGCGTTGGTGCGCACCTCCAGGCGGCGGTACTTGTCCGCCCAGCCCATGACCCGGCCGAACTCGCCGCCGATGGTGGCGGGGACGGTGGGGACGGGGCCATCGTAGATCTTGCCGGTGGAGCCGTCCAGGGAGAGCCAGTCGCCCTCATGGAAGGTCTTGCCCGCCAGCTCGAACTGCTTGTTCTCCTCGTCCATCTTGATCTCGCCGCAGCCGGACACGCAGCACTTGCCCATGCCGCGGGCGACGACGGCGGCGTGGGAGGTCATGCCGCCGCGCACCGTGAGGATGCCCTGGGCGGCCTTCATGCCCTCGATGTCCTCGGGGGAGGTCTCCAGGCGGACCAGGACGACCTTCTCACCACGGGCGGCCCACTCCTTGGCCTCCTCGGCGGAGAAAACGATCTTGCCGCTGGCGGCGCCGGGGGAGGCGCCCAGGGCGGTGGCCAGCATGGGGGCTTCCTTCAGAGCGGCGCCGTCGAACTGGGGATGGAGCAGGGTGTCCAGAGAGCGGGGCTCGATCATGGCCACGGCCTTCTTCTCGTCGATCATGCCCTCGTCCACCAGGTCGCAGGCGATCTTCAGGGCGGCGGCGGGGGTGCGCTTGCCGTTGCGGGTCTGGAGCATATAGAGTTTGCCGTGCTCCACGGTGAACTCCATGTCCTGCATATCGCGGTAGTGGTCCTCCAGCCGCTTGCACACGTCCTCAAACTGGGCGAAGGCCTCGGGGAACTTCTCCGCCATCTCGGCAATGGGCATGGGGGTGCGGACGCCGGCGACCACGTCCTCGCCCTGGGCGTTGGTCAGGAACTCACCGAACAGCTTCTTCTCACCGGTGGCGGGGTTGCGGGTGAAAGCCACGCCGGTGCCGCAGTCGTCGCCCATGTTGCCGAAGGCCATGGACTGCACGTTGACGGCGGTGCCCCAGGAGTAGGGGATGTCGTTGTCCCGGCGGTAGACGTTGGCGCGGGGGTTGTCCCAGGAGCGGAACACGGCCTTGATGGCGCCCATGAGCTGCTCCTTGGGGTCGGAGGGGAAGTCCTGGCCGATCTTGGCCTTGTACTCGGCCTTGAACTGGCCGGCCAGTTCCTTCAGGTCGTCGGCGGTGAGCTCCACGTCCTGGGTGACGCCCTTCTTCTCCTTCATCTGGTCGATGAGCTGCTCGAAGTACTTCTTACCCACCTCCATGACCACGTCGGAGTACATCTGGATGAAGCGGCGGTAGCAGTCCCAGGCCCAGCGGGGGTTATTGGACTGCTTGGCGATGACCTCCACCACCTCTTCGTTGAGGCCCAGGTTGAGGATGGTGTCCATCATGCCGGGCATGGAGGCCCGGGCGCCGGAGCGGACGGACACCAGCAGGGGGTTCTCCAGATCGCCGAACTTCTTGCCGGTGATCTCCTCCATCTTGACGATATACTCCATGATCTCGGCCTGGATCTCGTCGTTGATCTTCTGTCCGTCCTCATAGTACTGGGTGCACGCCTCGGTGGTGATGGTGAAGCCCTGGGGCACAGGCATGCCAATGTTGGTCATTTCGGCCAGGTTGGCGCCCTTGCCGCCCAGGAGCTCGCGCATATTGGCGTTGCCCTCTGAGAACAGATAGACGTACTTGTGAGCCATTGTGCATTCCTCCAAAAATTTAATCGGATGTGCAGGGAAAGCAGGGGAAAAGTTACATGATGTTATTTTATCAGAACATGGACAGATGGTCAAGTAAGAGTTGGCAAGCTTTTCATTTTTTCCCAGGGGCAAAAGGTCGAATATTCAGAGAGAGATATGGAAAAATCTGCTGTACTGTTGTCCATCCCTCCATGTGACATATCACAAAAAACGGGTTTCAAACGGGGAGAAACCTGTTTTCTGCGCTGAAAATTTGCATACACGCAAAAAGGCGTTGACAAAAATCGGGTTTGTGCTATACTGAAACCCGTAATCGAGAGGACAAAGGCGTTCCGGACCGGCAGGTTTGGGACGCTTTTTTATATCTCGGATCATCCCAGGCGCGTTGGCCGCGGGGAGGGAGCATGATTTCCCGGCGGACCAATATAAATGAAAGGGGAAGTCAAACATGGGATACTCCAAAGAAGACATCATCCGCATCGTGAAGGAAGAGGACGTCAAGTTCATCCGAATGCAGTTCACCGACATTTTCGGCCAGCTCAAGAACGTGGCCATCACGGCCTCCCAGATCGAGCGGGCGGTCAATAACGAGATCATGCTGGACGGCTCCTCCATCGAGGGCTTTGTCCGCATCAATGAGTCCGACCAGTACCTGTACCCCGACCTGGACAGCTTCGTCATTTTCCCCTGGCGGCCCCAGCACGGCAAGGTGGCCCGTCTGATCTGCGACGTGCACAACCCGGACGGTTCTTCCTTCGTGGGCGACCCCCGGGGCGTGCTGGAGCGGGTGCTGGAGAAGGCGAAGGCCATGGGCTACGACACCTTCAACGTGGGTCCCGAGGCGGAGTTCTTCCTGTTCCAGACCGATGAGGACGGCAAGCCAACCACCAAGACCAACGACGAGGCGGGTTACTTTGACCTGGGCCCCCTGGATCACGGCGAGTCCACCCGGCGGGAGATCTGCCTGGCCCTGGAGCAGATGGGCTATGAGATCGAGGCGTCCCACCACGAGGTGGCCCAGGGCCAGCACGAGATCGACTTCAAGTATGCCCCCGCCCTGGAGTGCGCCGACAAGATCATGACCTTTAAGCTGGCGGTCAAGATCCTGGCCCAGAAGAACGGCCTCCACGCCACCTTTATGCCCAAGCCTATTTTCGGCATCAACGGCTCCGGGATGCACACCAATATGTCCCTTTATAAGGACGGCAAGAACGTGTTCTTCGACCCCAACGGTGAAAAGCAGTTGTCCAAGGAGTGCTACTCCTTCATCGCCGGCATCCTGGCCCATATGAAGGGCATGGCCGCCATCACCAACCCGCTGGTCAATTCCTACAAGCGGCTGGTGCCCGGCTACGAGGCCCCCTGTTACATGGCCTGGTCCGCCTCCAACCGCTCCGCCCTGATCCGCATCCCCGCCTCCCGGGGCCAGGGCACCCGTGTGGAGCTGCGCTGCCCCGACCCCGCCTGCAACCCCTATCTGGCCCTGGCGGTGTGTCTGGCCGCGGGCCTGGACGGCATTGAGAAGGGCATGACCCCGCCCCCGGAGATCACCGAGAACATCTTTGCCATGACCCCCGCCACCCGGCGCCGCCGGGGCATCGAGGCCCTGCCGGGCTCCCTGGAGGAGGCGCTGGCCGCGCTGAAGAAGGATAAGCTGGTCATGGGCACCCTGGGCGAGCACGTCAGCTCCCAGTACATCGCCGGCAAGGAGAAGGAGTGGGACGAGTACCGCACCCGCGTGTCCAGTTGGGAAGTGGACAAATACATGATCAACTATTGAGCTGCCCGCGCCGGAAGGAAGTGAGCGGGTATGCGGCAGGTGATCGTGGCCTTTGAGCGCCAGGGCAACTGCGACAGGCTCCGGGAGATCATTGAGAACGGCGGCGAGTTCTCCTGCGTCGTGTGCCGCACGGCCGACCAGGTGCGGCGGGCGGTGCGCAAGCTGCGGCTGAACATCGTGGTGTGCGGCTTCAAACTGGGGGAGGAGAGCTGCGAGTCGCTGTTCTACGATCTGCCCCAGCGGTGCTCTATGCTGATGGTGGCCCCCCAGGCCCAGCTGGACCTGTGCGAGACGGAGGGGATCTTCAAGCTCCAGGCCCCCGTGCGCCGATCAGAGCTGATGGCTTCGGTGCGGCTGCTGGCCCAGGTGGCGCGCAGCGCCTCGAGCCAGGGGCACTCTCCCGCTCTGCGAAGTCAGGAGGAGCGGGAGCTGGTGGAGCAGGCCAAGGCGGTGCTGATGAGCCGCCACGGCATGACGGAGGAGCAGGCCCATCGGTTTTTACAAAAGCAGAGCATGGACAATGGCGCCCGGCTGACTGACACCGCTAAGCTTGTGCTGGCGGATCAGTGAACACAGGACAGGGCGGCAGTGGGAAAACTGCCGCTCTGTTGTCCTCCCGTTTGGCTTCCCAATCGGCAAACAGGAGGGACGGCCATGGAATTCACCAAAATGCACGGCCTGGGAAACGACTACATTTTCCTGAACTGCATGGGATCCACACCCGACAACCTGGGCGAACTGGCCCGCCGCCTGTCCCACCGCCGCTTCGGCGTGGGCGGGGACGGCATCATCTGCGTCTGCCCGTCGAGCCGTGCGGACTTCAAAATGCGGATGTTCAACGCCGACGGCTCCGAGGGGGCCATGTGCGGCAACGGCATCCGCTGCTTTGGCAAATACGTCTACGATAAGGGGCTGACGGATCAGCAGCACCTCACGATCGAGACTCTGGCGGGGGAGCGGGAGCTGTCCCTGATGATTCAAGAGAAAAAGGCGTACGCCGCCGTGGTGGACATGGGGGTGCCCGCGGTCGCTTCGCCGCTGGAGCTGACCGTCGGGGAGGGGCACTGGCGCGCCGTTCCCGTATCCATGGGCAACCCCCACGCGGTCATCGAGGCGGACGACCCCGCCGCCCTGGATCTGGGGACGATCGGCCCCGGTGTGGAGCGGAATCCCGCCTTTCCCCACCGGGTGAACGTGGAGTTCATCCGCGTTCTGAACCGGGGGGAATTGGAGATGCGCGTCTGGGAGCGGGGCAGCGGCGAGACCATGGCCTGCGGCACCGGGGCGTGCGCGGCGGCAGCCGCCATGATGACCGCCGGGAAACTGGACCGGGAGGTGGTGGTCCACCTGGCCGGGGGGGATTTGTCCGTCCGCTGGGACGAAAAATCCGGCCATGTGTTCATGACCGGCCCCGCCGTCACCGTTTTTGATGGCAAACTTGACAATTGACCGCGCCGCCCCTTTTGCGGTAGAATGATTTAAACAAATAAAGCAAGGAGTGGTCTCATGGCCCACGTCAATCAGAACTTTCGCAAGCTGCCGGGGGGCTACCTGTTCCCGGAGATCGGCCGCAGGGTGCGGGCCTTTTCCGCGCAGAACCCGCCCATGCCCCTGATCCGCCTGGGCATCGGCGACGTGACCCAGCCCCTGGCCCCCGTGGTGGTGGACGCCATGGTGAAGGCGTCCAAAGAGATGGGGGTGAAGGAGACCTTCCGGGGCTACTGCGAGGAGACCTGCTGCGCCTATGACTTCCTGCGCTTCGCCATCCGTGACTCCTACAAGGAGCGGGGGGTGGACATCGCCGACGACGAGATTTTTGTCTCCGACGGTGCGAAAAGCGACTGCGGCAATATCGGCGACATCTTCTCGGTGGACAACGTGGTGGCGGTATGCGACCCGGTGTACCCGGTGTATGTGGACACCAACGCCATGGCGGGGAGGGCCGGCGACCACGACGGGGAGAAGTGGACAAATCTGGTCTATCTGCCCTGCACGGCGGAGAACGGCTTCTTCCCCGAGCTGCCCCAGGGGAAAGCGCCTGACCTCATTTACATCTGCTCCCCCAACAACCCCACCGGCACGGCGGCGACGAAGGAGCAGCTCAAGGTCTGGGTGGACTACGCCAACGCCCATGACAGCGTGATTTTGTACGACTCCGCCTATGAGGCGTTTATCCGCGAGGAGGGGGTCCCCCACAGCATCTTTGAGGTGGAGGGGGCCAAGACCTGCGCCATCGAGTTCCGCTCCTTCTCCAAGACCGCCGGGTTCACCGGCACCCGCTGCGCCTACACCGTAATCCCCAAGGCGCTGGAGCGGGACGGCGCGTCCCTGAACGCGCTGTGGAACCGCCGCCAGGGCACCAAGTTCAACGGCGTGCCCTATGTGATCCAGCGGGCGGCGGAGGCGGTGTTCACCGACGAGGGCAGGGCCCAGACAAAGGCCGCCATTGACTACTACCTGAACAACGCCAAGGTCATCCGGGAGGGCCTGACCGCCGCCGGGCTGACGGTGTACGGCGGGGTGAACGCCCCGTACCTGTGGGTGGAAACGCCCCACCATACGCCGTCCTGGGACTTCTTCGACCTGCTGCTGAAACAGGCGTGCGTGGTCACTACCCCCGGCGCGGGCTTTGGCCCCAGCGGGGAGGGGTACATCCGGGTCACCGCCTTCGGCGATGCGGACGCCACCCGCGAAGCGGTGCGGCGCATCGTCGCGGTATTATAAAATAGAAACCAAAAACCGGCCCAACGGGGGGCAGGAGGGGGGAAACTTCCTCCTTACCTCTGCTGGGCCGGTTTTCGTTTGGAGGATGGATATGATGAAGCAAGAGCGGGAGCGGATACAGGGGCCGCTGTACGACCCCCGGTTCGAGCACGACAACTGCGGCATTGGGGCCGTGGTGGACATCAAGGGCCGGAAAACCCACCAGACAGTGGACGACGCGCTGAAGATCGTGGAAAAGCTGGAGCACCGGGCGGGCAAGGATGCCGAGGGCCAGACCGGCGACGGCGTGGGCATTCTGGTGCAAATTTCCCATGAGTTTTTTGTGAAAGCGGCGGGGGAGTGCGGCATCGCCCTGGGGGATGAGCGGGATTACGGCATCGGGATGTTCTTCTTCCCCCAGGAGACCCTGCGCCGGAATCAGGCCATGAAGATGTTCGAGCTCATCGTGGCCCGGGAGGGGATGGAGTTCATCGGCTGGCGGGAGGTGCCGGTGTGCCCCGAGGTATTGGGGCATAAGGCGCTGGCCAAAATGCCCCGGATCATGCAGGGCTTTGTCCGCCGCCCGGACAAGCTGGCAAAGGGGCTGGAATTCGACCGGCGGCTGTATATCGCCCGCCGGGAGTTCGAGCAGTCCAACGACAATACATACGTGGCGTCCCTGTCCAGCCGGACGATTGTCTACAAGGGGATGTTCCTGGTGGGCCAGCTGCGGCAGTTCTACCCCGATCTGCAAAGCGAGGCGTATACCTCCGCCATCGCCCTGGTTCACTCCCGGTTCTCCACCAACACCAATCCCTCCTGGGAGCGGGCCCACCCCAACCGCCTGATCCTCCACAACGGGGAAATCAACACCATCCGGGGCAACGTGGACCGGATGCTGGCCCGGGAGGAGACCATGCACGCCCCGGTGTGGGAGGAGGACATGGACAAGGTGTTCCCGGTGGTGAATGTGGACGGCTCGGACTCCGCCATGCTGGACAACACCTTGGAATTCCTGGTGATGAGCGGCATGGAGCTGCCCCTGGCGGTGATGATCTGCATCCCGGAGCCGTGGATGAAGGACGAGAACCTGTCCCGGGCCCGCCGGGATCTGTACCAATATTACGCCGTCATGATGGAGCCCTGGGACGGCCCCGCCGCCATCCTGTTCTCCGACGGCGACCAGGTGGGGGCGGTGCTGGATCGCAACGGCCTGCGCCCCTCCCGGTACTATGTCACCGACGACGACCGGCTGATTTTGTCCTCCGAGGTGGGGGTGCTGGACATCGACCCCGCCCACATCGTGGGCAAATCCCGGCTGGAGCCGGGGAAGATGCTGCTGGTGGATACTGTCCAGGGCCGCGTCATCGGCGACAGCGAGATCAAAGAGGGCTACGCCGGGCGCAACCCCTACGGCGAGTGGCTGGACAGGAATCTGGTAAAGCTGAAGGATCTGCCCATCCCCAACAAGCGCGTGGAGCGGTACAGCCCAGAGCGCCGCGCCCAGGTGCAGAAGGCCTTTGGCTACACCTATGAGGACGTGAAGGACGCCATCCTGCCCATGGCCCGCACCGGCGCGGAGAGCACCGCCGCCATGGGCGCGGACGTTCCGCTGGCAGTGCTGTCCAGCCACGACCAGCCTTTGTTCAGCTACTTCCGGCAGCTCTTCGCCCAGGTGACCAACCCGCCCATCGACGCCATCCGGGAGGAGATCGTCACCGATACCACCGTGTACGTGGGCGACGACGGCAACCTGCTGGAGGAGCGGGGGTCGAACTGCCGGGTGCTGCAAATCCATAACCCCATTCTGACCTCCGTGGATCTGATGAAGATCCGCGCCATGGACAAGCCGGGCTTCCATGTGGAGACGGTGTCCCTGCTCTACTTTAAAAATATGCCCCTGAAGCGGGCGCTGGATCAGATGAAGATCGCCGCGGACCGGGCCTATCGCAACGGGGCCAACATCATCATCCTGTCCGACCGGGGGGTGGACGAGAACCATGTGGCTATCCCGTCCCTGCTGGCGGTGTCTTGCCTGGAGCAGCACCTGGTGCGCACCCGCAAGCGTACGGCGGTGTCCGTGATTTTGGAGTCCGCCGAGCCCCGGGACGTCCACCACTTCGCCGCTCTGCTGGGCTACGGCGCCCGGGCCATCAACCCCTATCTGGCCCAGGAGACCATCGGCCAGCTCATCGACGAGGGGCTGCTGGACAAGGACTTCGGCGCGGCGGTGGACGACTACGACAAGGCCGTTTTGAAGGGCATCGTAAAGATCGCCTCCAAAATGGGCATTTCCACCATCCAGTCCTACCAGTCCGCCCAGATTTTCGAGGCCGTCGGCATCGCGAAGGACGTGGTGGACGAATACTTTACCAACACCGTCTCCCGGGTGGGGGGCATCGGGCTGAAGGAGATCGAGCGGCTGGTGGACAAGAACCACAGCCGGGCCTTTGACCCCCTGGGCCTGGGCGTGGATAAAACACTGGATTCTGTGGGTACCCACAAGGCCCGCTCGGGGCAGGAAGATCATATGTATAACCCCAAGACCATCCACCTGCTCCAGCAGTCCACCCGCACCGGGGATTACGGCCTGTTCAAGCAGTACAGCGCCCTGGTGGACGATGAGACCTGTCCCCACACCCTCCGGGGGCTGATGGAGATGAAGTACGCCGACGAGCCCATCCCCATCGACGAAGTGGAGAGCGTGGACTCCATTGTCAAGCGCTTCAAAACCGGGGCCATGAGCTACGGCTCCATCTCCCAGGAAGCCCACGAGTGTATGGCTCAGGCCATGAATCTGCTGGGGGGCAAGTCCAACTCCGGCGAGGGCGGCGAGCGGCCTGAACGGCTGAAGTCCGACCGCTGTTCCGCCATCAAGCAGGTGGCTTCCGGGCGGTTCGGCGTCACCAGCGAGTATCTGGTGAGCGCAAAAGAAATCCAGATCAAAATGGCCCAGGGGGCCAAGCCCGGCGAGGGCGGCCACCTGCCGGGGAAAAAGGTCTACCCCTGGATTGCCAAGACCCGGTACTCCACCCCCGGAGTGTCGCTGATTTCTCCGCCGCCCCACCATGACATCTATTCCATTGAGGATCTGGCCCAGCTCATCTACGACCTGAAAAACGCCAACCGTCAGGCCCGCATCTCCGTCAAGCTGGTCAGCGAGGCGGGCGTGGGCACCGTGGCGGCGGGTGTGGCCAAGGCGGGCGCCCAGGTGGTGCTCATCTCCGGCTGGGACGGCGGCACCGGGGCTGCCCCCCGCACCTCCATCCACAACGCGGGCCTGCCCTGGGAGCTGGGGCTTGCGGAAACCCACCAGACCCTGATCCAGAACGACCTGCGCTCCCGGGTGGTGGTGGAGACCGACGGCAAGCTGATGACCGGCCGGGATGTTGCCATCGCCTGTATGCTGGGGGCGGAGGAGTTCGGCTTTGCCACCGCGCCGCTGGTCACCATGGGCTGTGTGATGATGCGCGTGTGCAACCTGGACACCTGCCCCGTGGGTGTGGCAACGCAGAATCCCGAGCTGCGCAAGCGTTTCCAGGGCAAGCCGGAGTACGTGGTCAACTTCATGCGCTTTATCGCCCAGGAGCTGCGGGAGCATATGGCAAAGCTGGGCGTGCGCACCGTGGACGAGCTGGTGGGCCGCACCGACCTGCTGAAAAAGCGGGACAAGGCGGTGAACGACCGGGCTGCCACCGTGGATCTGTCCGTTATTCTGGACAATCCCTACGTAGGGGAAGGGTACAAGACCCACTTTGACTCCGCCGATATTTACGACTTCCATCTGGAGCAGACCGTGGACCAGTCTGTTCTGCTGGCAAAGATGGGTTCTGCCCTGAAAAAGGGCCAGAAAAAGCAGCTCTCTCTGGACGTCACCTCCACCGACCGGGCCGTGGGGACGATTTTCGGCTCTGACATCACCCGCCTCCACGGGGAGGGGCTGGAGGAGGACACCTTCACCGTCCATTGCTCCGGCGGCGGTGGACAGTCCTTCGGGGCGTTCATCCCCAAGGGGCTGACCCTGGAGCTGGAGGGCGACTCCAACGACTACTTCGGCAAGGGGCTGTCCGGCGGCAAGCTGGCGGTCTATCCGCCGAAAGCCGCCCATTATAAGGCGGATGAGAACATCATCATCGGCAACGTGGCCCTGTACGGGGCTACCTCCGGCAAGGCGTTCATCGCGGGTGTGGCCGGGGAGCGGTTCGCCGTGCGCAACTCCGGGGCTGTGGCCGTGGTGGAGGGCGTGGGCGACCACGGCTGCGAGTACATGACCGGGGGCCGGGTGGTCGTCCTCGGCGAGACGGGCAAGAACTTCGCCGCGGGCATGAGCGGCGGCATCGCCTACGTCTGGGACCCCCGGCGGGATCTGTACCTGCGGGTGAACAAGGAACTGGTGTCCATCGAACCGGTGAGGTCGAAGCACGACCTGGAAGAGCTGCGCTCCCTGATCGCCCAGCATGTGGAGGCCACCGGCTCGGAGAAGGGCAAGGCGATCCTGGCGGACTTCGAGCACAGTTCCGAAAGCTTCAAGAAGATCCTGCCCCGGGACTACGACCAGATTTTGAAAGCCATCGCCCAGTTCGAGGAGCGGGGCATGGGCCATGACGAGGCGGAGATAGAGGCGTTTTACGCCGTGACGGGAGGTGCGAAGTAATGGGAAAGCCAACCGGATTTTTGGACTATGACCGTCAGGGCAACCCCGGCCAGCCGCCCTTGGAGCGTATCAGGCACTGGAACGAGTTCCATCCCATGCTGCCCGAGGAGGAGCGGCGAAAGCAGGGGGGCCGGTGCATGGAGTGCGGCGTGCCTTTCTGCCAGTCCGGCGTGGAGCTGGCGGGGATGTTCACCGGGTGCCCCCTACACAACCTGGTGCCGGAGTGGAACGACCTGGTGTACACCGGCAATATGGATCACGCCCTGAGCCGCCTGACCAAGACCAACAGCTTCCCGGAGTTCACAGGCCGGGTGTGCCCCGCGCTGTGCGAGGCGGCGTGCACCTGCGGGCTCAACGGTGACCCCGTGACGGTGAAGGAGAACGAGCTTGCCATCATTGAGGCGGGCTTCGCCTCGGGGGCCATGGAGCCCCAGCCCCCCAAAGTCCGCACCGGCAAACGGGTGGCGGTGGTAGGCTCCGGCCCAGCAGGGCTGGCCGCCGCCGATCATCTCAACCGCCGGGGCCACACCGTCACCGTGTTCGAGCGGGAGGACCGGGTGGGGGGCCTGCTGATGTACGGCATCCCCAACATGAAGCTGCAAAAGGAGGTCATCGCCCGCCGTGCCGACCTGATGTCGGCGGAGGGGGTGGAGTTCCGCACCTCCTGCGACGTGGGCCGGGACGTGTCCGCCCAAGAGCTGCTGGATGGGTTTGACGCGGTGATTCTGTGCTGCGGGGCGAAAAAGCCCCGGGGGCTGGCCGCGGCGGAGGGCGTGAACGGCGCGTATTACGCCGTGGACTTCCTGACCTCCACCACCAAATCCCTGCTGGACAGCGGGCTTGCCAAGGGCAGCTATATCGACGCGGCAGAAAAGGACGTGGTCATTGTGGGCGGCGGCGACACGGGCAACGACTGCGTGGGCACCGCCATCCGCCACGGGTGTAAATCCGTTATTCAACTGGAGATGATGCCCAAGGCTCCCGACAGCCGCACCGCCGATAATCCCTGGCCCCAGTGGCCGAAAG
>JAIEFH010000271.1 GCA_029067025.1 Oscillospiraceae bacterium
CCCGCACCCTCCAGATTCAGCCCTGGGACGGCAGCATCCTCAAGGCCATCGAAAAAGCCATCCAGACCTCCGATCTGGGCATTAACCATCAGAATGACGGGCGTGTGATTCGGCTGGCCTTTCCCCAGCTCACTGAGGAGCGCCGTGTGGAGCTGACCCGCCAGGTGCGCAAGTACGGGGAGAACGGCAAGGTGGCCATCCGCAATATCCGCCGGGACGCCATGGACGCACTCAAGTCCATGGAAAAGAAGTCGGAAATCACCGAGGATGACCGCAAGCAGATTGAAAAGGAACTCCAGGATCTGACGGACAAGCGCTGCAAGGAGATCGACACGCTCACTGCCGCCAAGGAAAAGGAACTGATGGCGGTCTAATTTCGGCTTTCAGCGCATACAAGGGGGGCGCGCCCCCCTTGTATGCTGTTTGGGCCTTATGAGTTGGTTCTTTTTTGTCAACACTATCAATAAAGTTAGGATGGGTGTGTATGGCTTTCTTTCGCCGCAGGCCCCCTCGGGCGCCTCAAGTGGATCTAGAGCATCTGCCCCGCCATGTGGCTATTATCATGGACGGTAATGGCCGCTGGGCCAAAAGCCGCGGTCTGCCTAGGAAGGCGGGCCACGCCGCCGGGGCGGAGACCTTCCGTACCATTGCCACCTTCGCCAAGGAGCTGGGACTGGAGTACCTGACCGTATACGCGTTTTCCACTGAGAATTGGAAGCGGCCCGCCGACGAGGTGGCGTCCATCATGAACCTGTTGGAGAAATATCTCCATGAGGCCATTGAGACCATGGCCCGCGATAAGGTGAAGATGGCGTTTTTTGGTGATTTGTCCCCTCTGGCGCCCCATCTCCAGGCTCTTTGCCACGAGACGGAGGAGATATCCAAAGGATATGACGGCTGCCAGGTAAATATCTGCCTGAACTATGGGGGACGGGACGAGCTGATCCGGGCGGCGAAGGCATTTGCCCTGGACTGCGCGGAAGGAAGGGCGGATCCATCCCACTTGACAGAGGATGCTTTTGGCGGCTACCTCTATTCCGCCGGTGTGCCGGATCCGGATCTGATCATCCGGCCCAGCGGCGAGGTACGTATCTCCAATTTCCTGCTGTGGCAGTCCGCTTACGCGGAGTTCTATTTTACCGATGTGCTCTGGCCGAACTTTACGAAAGATGAGCTGCTACGGGCGCTGGCGGCCTATCAGGGCCGTTCCCGCCGGTATGGAGGTGTGTGACATGGCGAAACGGATCATCGTGGCGGTCATTTTTTTGCCTCTTATGCTGGCGGTCATGCTGTTGCTGCCGTCCATCGCCTGGACGGCTGTGGTGTGCTTCATCTCCGCCGCGGCGGCCTTTGAACTAATGCGGGCCACCGGGGGGGGGAAGCTCTCCTTGCCCATGCAGACAGCGGTTCTTCTGTCCGCCGCCCTGATGCCCCTGGGAAGCTGGGCGGGGCTGGGTACGGCTTATGTGAGCCTGTTGTCCTTTGTGGTGATGGCGGTGTGTTTCTGGTGCGCCATCCGAGCCTATGACGGATACAGCACCCCGATGGGCTTTTTCCATGTGCTGGTGTGTCTGTTCGGCGGCGTGGTTATCCCGCTGTCGCTGTCCGCACTGGTGGAGCTACGGTGTATGGGGCAGGGGAAGTACCTGGTGCTGCTGGCGGTGCTGCTGACCTTCGCCACTGACGCGGGGGCTTACTTTGCCGGGGTGTTTCTTGGCAAGCACAGGGGGATCACCAAGGTCAGTCCCAACAAAAGTGTTGAGGGTTACATCGGCGGCTTTATCTCCGGGGCCGTGTTCGCCGTCCTCTATGGCCTGGTGGCCGGCAAAATCGCGGGGGAGGGCGTCAATCTGCTTCCGCTGGCCTTGTGCGGGCTGTTCGGCGCCCTGGCCACCGAGGTAGGCGATCTGGCATTCTCATTTATTAAGCGGCAGTACGGTGTGAAGGACTACGGTCATCTCCTGCCTGGCCACGGCGGAATGCTGGATCGGTTTGACAGCATGATTTTCTGCGGGCCGGTGGTGCTGTTCATCGTGCGGTGCCTGCCGGTGTTTGAGGTTTTGCAATGAAAAGGATTCTTTCCATTTTAGGCTCCAGCGGTTCCATCGGGCGGCAGACCCTAAAGGTGGCGGAGGTATGCGGCTACGAAGTAGCCGCCATCACAGTGAACAAAAGCGTGGAGCTGGCCGAGGCCCAGGCCCGGCGGTTCCGCCCCCGGTTGGCGGTGGCGGTGGACGAAAGCGCCGTCGACCATCTGCGGGTGCGGCTGGCGGACACCGATACAAAGGTATTGTCGGGGCAGGAGGGGCTGCTGGAGGCCGCGTCCCTGCCTGAGGCGGATACGGTGGTCACCGCCATCGTGGGGGTGGCTGGTTTGCGGCCCACGCTTGCCGCCATCGACTGCGGCAAACGAATCGCCTTGGCAAATAAGGAAACCCTGGTGTGTGCCGGGGAGTTGGTGATGTCCCGCGCGCGGGAGCGCGGGGCGGAGATCGTCCCCGTGGACTCGGAGCACTCCGCCATCTTCCAATGCCTTCAGGGATGTAAAAACCGCGGCGAGGTGCGGCGGCTCATCATTACCGCGTCCGGCGGCCCGTTCTATGGCAAGAGCTGTAAAGAACTTTCCCTTGTCACAAAGGAACAGGCGCTGAAGCACCCCAACTGGGCGATGGGAGCGAAAATCACTATTGATTCCGCCACCTTAATGAATAAGGGATTGGAGTTTATCGAGGCCATGCGGCTGTATGCCATGCCCCCTGAGCGCATTCAGATCGTGGTGCACCGGGAGAGTATCGTCCACTCGCTGGTGGAGTTTGAGGACGGGGCGATCCTGGCGCAGCTGGGCAGCGCGGATATGTGCCTGCCCATCCAGTATGCCCTCACCTGGCCGGAGCGGACAATCGGCCCGGCCAAGCCGCTGGATCTGCTGTCCTGCCCGCCGCTGACGTTCCAAAAGCCGGATCCGGACACCTTCCGCTGCCTTGGCTTGGCACTGGAGTGCGCGGAGCGGGGCGGCACATCCACCGCTATTCTCAATGGCGCCAACGAGGCGGCGGTGGCCCTGTTTTTGGCGGATAAAATTGGATTCTTGGACATTCCCCGGTTGGTGGAACGGGCGCTGGATCAGGTTCCGGTGGTAGACCGCCCCACCTTGGAGGACATTTTTGACGCCGACCATGCCGCCCGTGAGGCGGTCCATCAAGTTGTGAGGTGACACATTTTGGCGAGATTCCTTTATATCCTGTTGGCAATCCTGCTCTTTGGCGTACTCATTGCCATCCATGAGTTCGGACATTTCTTCACCGCCAAGCTGCTGGGGGTGAAGGTGAACGAGTTCGCCATCGGCATGGGCCCTGCCCTGTGGTCAAGGAGAAAAGGGGAAACCCTTTACAGCCTGCGGGCATTCCCCATTGGCGGCTACTGCGATCTGGAGGGCCAGGACGAGGACACGGGTGATGCTGGCTCCTTTATCCGTCAGGCGGGGTGGAAGAAGACCATCATTCTGTGCGCCGGGTCGTTTATGAACTTCCTGCTTGGCCTGGCCATCACAGTGGCGCTGTTCCTGGGTGTCTCCCAGGCCCGTGTGCCGGTTATCACCCAGTTCGCCGACGGCTTTCAGCATGAGGGCGCAGATGGCCTTATGCTGGGCGACCGCATTGTCAGCGTGGACGGCCACGGCATTTGGCTGTATGCTGATGTGCAGACCTACCTCTCCCGAAATGACGGCAGCGGATTGGATCTGGTGGTGGAGCGGGACGGGGAGCGGATCGCGCTGAATGATTTCCCCATGGGCCGTTACGATTATGAGTTTGAGAACGGCAGGTATCACGGCTTTGGCCTTATTTTCGGTCAGGTGGATGAGCTGTCTATCCCGGAACGGATCGGCCAGGGCGCTGCCCAGACCTTCGATTTTGTGCGCATCGTCTGGATGAGCCTGGGAGATTTGGTGACGGGCCGGGTGGCGGTGTCGGAGCTGTCCGGGGTCATTGGTGTGGTGGACGTGGTGTCCGAGGTGGGTACCCAGTCGGAGACGGTGGCTATGGGTGTGCAGAATGTGTTCTATTTTATGGCCCTCATTGCCGTCAATCTGGCGGTGATGAATATGCTGCCCATCCCGGCGCTGGACGGCGGACGGATCTTTTTCGTTCTGCTCAACGGCGTAATTTACGCGGTGAGCCGCCGCCGCATTCCAGAGAAATACGAGGGCTATGTTCACGCGGGGGCGTTCGTGGTGCTGCTGGTGCTGATGGCGGTGGTGGCGCTCCACGATGTGTGGAATATTTTTGCTTAGGCAGGTGCAGACCATGACCAGACAGATCAATGTGGGCGGCGTCCTCATGGGCGGGGGCGCCCCCATTTCCATCCAGTCCATGACCAATACCCCCACCCATGATGTGGAGGCCACTTTGTCCCAGATCCGGGCGCTGGCTGCTGCGGGGTGCGACATCGTGCGGGTGGCGGTGCCTGACATGAGGGCGGCTGAAGCTGTCAGCGCGCTGAAGGCGGGCAGCCCGGTGCCGCTGGTGGCGGACATCCACTTTGACTACCGTCTGGCCCTGGAGGCGGCGGAGCAGGGGATTGACAAAATCCGCATCAACCCCGGCAACATCGGTGCGCGGTCACGGGTGGAGGCAGTGGCCAAGACCTGCAAGGAGCGTGGCATCCCCATCCGGGTGGGAGTGAACGGCGGTTCCCTGGAAAAGGAGCTGCTGGCGAAATATGGCGGCCCCACCCCGAAGGCCATGGTGGAGAGCGCCCTGGGGCACATCAAGCTGCTGGAGAAATATGGATTTGAGGACATCTGCGTGTCACTAAAAGCTTCGTCTGTGCCCACTACTATGTGGGCCTACCGGCTCATGGCGGAGCGGTATGACTATCCTCTGCATCTCGGCGTTACCGAGGCGGGCACCCGGGAAATCGGCGAGCTGAAGGCGGCGGCGGGCATCGGCGGGCTGCTGGCGCTGGGGATTGGCGACACCCTGCGGGTGAGCCTCACCGCCGACCCGGTGGAGGAGGTTTATGCGGCAAAACGGATACTCAAAGCCATTGGCCTGCGCCGGGAGGGACCGGAGTTGATTTCCTGCCCCACCTGCGGACGGACACAGATCGACTTGATCCCGATGGCCCGTCAGGTGGAGGAGCTTTTGAAGGACGTGGACAAGCCCATCACCGTGGCGGTGATGGGGTGCGTAGTCAACGGCCCTGGTGAGGCCAGCCATGCCGACGTGGGACTGGCGGGCGGCAAGGGCGAGGGCGTGCTGCTCAAACACGGCCAGATTGTGGCAAAAGTGCCCGAGGATCAGTTGGTGCCCGGGTTGATGAAGCTGATTGAGACACTATAGGAGAACACCATGAAACATATTGGAACACGGTACATAGAGACGGAGCGGCTGATCCTGCGCCGGTTCGAGCTGTCGGATGCCCAGTCCATATTTGACAACTGGGCGTCCGACGACGCAGTGACGAAATATCTGACTTGGCCCACCCACAGCGACGTAGCGGTGACAGAGATGCTGCTGGGGGAGTGGGTTTCCCAGTATTCGAAAGATGACTGCTACAGATGGGCAATTGTCTTAAAGGAGAATGGCCTACAACCCATTGGGAGCATTGATGTAGTACATTGGCATGGGGACGGATCGGTTCCGGAAATCGGCTACTGTATGGGCAGGCACTGGTGGCATCAAGGGGTCATGACCGAAGCCTTGGGCGCGGTCATTGATTTCCTATTTAATCAGGTAGGTGTGGAGCGGATCGAGGCCCGCCACGATGTCAAAAATCCGCATTCTGGGGACGTCATGCGCAAGTGCGGAATGACGTTCGAGGAAATCCGGGAGAAGTCGGACCGAAACAACCAGGGTGTGTGCGACATGGCCTGGTATGCCATCAAGGCCAGTGACAGATAAGGAGCGAGACATCACGATGCCAACCTTTCAACAGACCTTTGCCAACTGCCCCTTCCCGGAAGGGGTTTTGGCCGTTTTGGGGGACTATCCCGTCCAGGTGCGGGTGCTCAAGACCCAGCGGGCTATGGAGGTAATAGCAACTGGAACGAATGTTTCGCGTGAAACATTGGCTCAGGCGGAGGAGTGCCTGAAACGGGCCTTTAGCCTCAGCGCGGCTACGGTGAAGGTGGACGAGCCCCAGCCCGCTGTGCCGGAACGATCCGAACCCGCCACGGAGGAGAACGTATCCACACCGAAAGGGCCTGCCCGGGAGAAAAAGCCCGTGCTTTCTCCAGAGGCGGGTAAGTCCGTTGCTCCGCCGAAACCCACGGTTCCGAAAAAGGGGCCGGATCAGGGGCTAGAAGAGCAAATGGAGGCTATGCGCCGCAAATTGCTGCACCCAAGTTCGAACGCCTCCGCTTCCGGCGGCGGAAAAAAACGGGTGAAGCAGATCTATGGCAAAATCAGCGGCAAGAAAAAGCCCATCCCTTTGGGAGAATTGGCTCTGGATATGGGCAGCGTGCTGGTGGAGGGCGAGGTATTCAACATCGAACACCGGGAGCTCACCCGGCGGAAGGCCTGGGTGGTGTGCTTTGACATCACCGACCTGACGGGCTCCATCCGGGTCACCCGGTTTATGGAGGGGGAGGAGGCCAAGCCCATCATTGACCAGATCAAAAAGGGCCAGCGGCTCCAGGTGCAGGGACGGCTGAACCTGGGCCGGTTCGACAACAACGATCTGGTGCTGGAGCCCTATGGCATCAATGAGGTGCCAAAACCCGAGGGGCGAAGGGACACTGCCCCGGATAAGCGGGTGGAGCTACATTTACATACCAAAATGTCTATGATGGACGCCCTATGCGACACGAAAGAGGCGGTAAAGCGGGCCATTGAATGGGGACATCCCGCCATTGCCATCACTGACCACGGGGTGGTGCAGTCCTTCCCGGACGCCTACAATGCCTCCGGCCGGGGAGAGAAAATCAAGATTCTGTACGGTGTGGAGGCGTACTACCAGAACGATGTGGATGAGCAGGCGGCGGTTCACGGGCCGGGGGATATGCCTCTGGATGGGGAATTTGTGGCTTTTGACCTGGAGACCACCGGCCTGGATGCCCGTACCAACGCCATCATCGAAATCGGCGCGGTGCGTATCCGAGGCGGGGAAGTGGTGGATAAATTCGCTTCTTTTGCCCAACCTGGGCATCCGCTCAGCGCCAAGACCGTGTCCCTCACCGGCATTACCGACGAGCTGCTGAAGGGCGCGCCCGCTCCGGAGGACGCGGTGGATGCCTTTCTGGACTGGGCGGGAGATACGCCATTGTGCGCTCATAACGCCGCCTTTGACACTGGGTTCATCCGGGAATACTGCGCCCGTTCGGGGCGGCGCTTTGATCCGCTGTACTTCGATACGATGGTTTTGGCCCAGTATCTATGCCCTAAACTGCCCAACCACAAACTGGACACGGTGGCGAATGCGCTGAAGCTTCCCCCGTTCCAGCACCACCGGGCCTATGTCGCTGCGGAGACCTGTGGACTGATTCTTTCGGCGGCGATCCCAGAGCTTCGTGAGCGGGGGGTGGAGCGCGCTGCCGCCATCAATGCTGCGTTCGCCGGGCAGAGG
>JAIEFH010000272.1 GCA_029067025.1 Oscillospiraceae bacterium
GTCCAGTTCCGTCGGGACAGCCTGGAAACGGGATACATTGGCTCGGTCCCGCCGCCAGCTTCCAAATGAAACAGAGCGCGGCGGAACCCCT
Source organism: Oscillospiraceae bacterium (assembly GCA_029067025.1). Lineage (GTDB taxonomy): Bacteria > Bacillota > Clostridia > Oscillospirales > Oscillospiraceae > Enterenecus. The sequence continues at coordinate 92 of JAIEFH010000272.1, forward strand.
GCTCCGGGATACGCTGTCCCTGCGGCTGGAATACGTCCTCGATGAGGGGGAAAAGACGGCGGTGCTGCGTTACCTGCCCAACGCAATACACAATTTCTATGTGGACGACGCCTCTGGGAAGCTGGTCGACCTGACCAAGCTGTATGAGGAATTGGGGAGCGACGCTAAACTCAGCATGGCGGACGCGGCCGCGGAGGCCCCTTCCCCCGCCGCCGGCATCGAGAGCAACGGCGGCCTGACCCAGGCGGAGCAGCTGGGCGCGGACAAGCTGAAGGGCACACTGAGCAAAGAGGCCCTGGATCAGAAGGCCAAGGCCATCTCTCAACTGGGCCTGGGCAGCTACACGCTGGCCTCCGTATCCTACCAGGAGGAAGAGCTGGTCAAGGACGCCCCGGTGATTGTCGCCCGGCTTTCCTACGCCAAGCGGGTGGACGAGAGAACTCTGTACCGGTGGGTGACTCTGAACGCCAAGACGGGGGAATTGATCGCGGTCTACAGCTCCAGGGTGTGGGACGAGACCGAAGCCAAAAAGGTGGATGAAAATGCCGCCCGCAAGACGGCGGAGGCCTTCCTCACCGCCCAGCAGAAGGAGCGTTTCGCCCTGTGCGCGGCCTATACCGGCGACCCCGCCAACCAGCGGGAGAACGGCCGCTACGGCGTCTGGAGCTTCCAATATGCCCGGCAGGCAAACGGTTACTCCTTCCCCGCCGACCAGTTTGTCATCGAAATTGATGCCATTGACGGCTCTGTCTCCGCCTACTCTCAGTCCTGGACGGAGGATGTGCGCTTCAACAGCCCTGATGGGATCATTTCAGCGGAGCAGGCGGTCAACGCCTACTTTAAGACCTTCCAAATCACAAAGGGCTATGTGGCGGTTCCCCAGAAGCTGGACCTCTCCGACCCGGATTATGCCCCCCTGGCCGAAATGGGCTACCGTGCTCTGAACAGCCTGAAACTGGGCTGGCAGCTCACCGCGTCGGGCAGCTATGTGACCGGCATTGACGCCAAAACCGGCCAGCCGGTCTCCCGGGACAGCGCGGAAAGCAATACTCTGCAATACAGCGACTTGGCGGGATCCCAGGCCAAGAGCGCCGCCGAGAAGCTGGCGGAGTACGGCATCGGCTATGCGGGGGGAAAGTTCCTCCCCGACAAGAAGCTGACGCAGTTGGACTTGGTGGCCCTGTTGGCCAGCACCCAGGGCCTTCTGATCGACCCGGACAATCTGGCCGACGGCGACGCCGACCGGGCCTATCGGACGGCCTACAACATCGGGGCGCTCCAGCGGGCAGATCGTGATGACAGCCGGATTTTGTCCCGGATCGATGTGATCAAAATCCTGCTGGACGCCGGCGGCTATGGCTCTGTCGCCCAGCTCCAGGGCATCTATCGGACGGACTTTTCTGACCAGGCGGATATTCCTAAAGGTCTGCTGGGCTATGCCGCGCTGGCCCAGGCACTGAAGGTGGCGCAGGGCGACAGCGCGGGCCGGCTGAACCCCAGCCAGTCCGCCACCCGCGGGGACGCCGTCGTGATTCTGCTTGCCTTTATGCAAAGGAGCTGATTGTGATCCAAACCTGACCTATTTTGAAAAAATTTCAGGGAGCGCCGAGCTTTTTGCCCGGCGCTCCCTGCGTTTGTCCCAAATATTTTCCTGCATCTTGTTCCGGGGGCGGATGTTATTCCTTCGCTCATTCAGCCTTGCTCTCGCAGTAGAAGCAGCGGCACTCCCCATTCCCCGAATTTCGCAGGAAGATCTGCTTCAGCCCCTGCTCGATAGTGGTGATGCAGTGGGGATTTTTGCACACCGCCCCCGGAAGCTGGTTCATCGGATAGGCGGGATGGCCCTTGTCCGGGGAAACGGGAGCCTCCCCCCGCTCCCGCAGCAGCTTCAGGATGAGGGCCATGCGGATATACCGCCCGTAGAATGCCTGGCGGAAATAGCAGGCCCTGGGATCCTCGTCCACCTGGGGGTCGATCTCGTTCACACGGGGCAAGGGGTGCATGACGATCATCCTCTCACTGGCTCCCCGGAGCTTGTCCGGGTCAAGGATGTAACTGTCCTTCAGCCGCTGGTATTCCTCCTCGCTGGCAAACCGCTCCCGCTGGACGCGGGTCATATAGAGGATGTCAAGCTCTCCCATATGCTCCTCCAGGGACTGGCACTCCAGATAGGGAACGCCTTTCCTGTCCAGTTCCTCCAGCATGACGGAGGGCACCGCCAGCTCCTTGGGGGAGATAAGGATGAACCGAACCCCCTTGTACCGGGACATGGCCTCCATGAGGGAGTGCACCGTCCGGCCAAATTTCAAATCGCCGCACACCCCGATGGTCAGGCCGTCAAAACGGCCCATCTCCCGGCGGATGGTCAAAAGGTCGGCGAGGGTTTGGGTCGGGTGGTGGTGTCCCCCGTCCCCGGCGTTGATGATTGGCACACGGGTATGCTGGGCGGCCACCAGGGGCGCCCCCTCCTTGGGATGGCGCATGGCAATGATGTCGGCGTAGCCGCTCACGATGGCGATGGTGTCCGCCACACTCTCCCCCTTCTGGGTGGAGCTGGAGGCGGCGTCATGGAAGCCCAGCACCCGGCCCCCCAATCCCAGCATAGCCGACTCAAAGCTGAGCCGGGTGCGGGTGGACGGCTCGAAAAAGAGGGCGGCCAAAATTTTGTTGCGGCAGGCGTCCTGGTACTTGTCCGGGTGATCCAGAATGTCCTCGGCGGTGGTGAGAAGCTCATCGATCTCCTCCACCGTGAGATCCAGAATGCTCAGCAGATGACGCATTTCCCCTCTCCTCAATCCACGAACTCGGCCACACACCGGCGGTAGGCAGCCACTGGATCCGCCGCCGCCGTAATGGGACGGCCCACCACAATGTAGTCAGAGCCGATCTCTTTGGCCTGAGCGGGGGTCATCACCCGCTTCTGGTCGCCAACGTCGCCGTCGGCGAAGCGAACCCCTGGCGTCACCGTCAGGAAATCCTGGCCGCAGGCAGCCTTCACCTCTCCGGCCTCCCTGGGGGAGCAAACCACCCCGTCCAGCCCCGCCAGCTTGGCGCGCTGGGCGTAGTGGCGTACCACCCGGTCGATGGGCTCATGGATGAGGAGATCCTCCTCCATGCTCTGCTGGTCGGTGGAGGTGAGCTGAGTCACCGCGATCAGCAGGGGCCGGGTTCCGTCAGGCCGGGTCAGGCCCTCCACCGCCGCCTTCATCATGGCCACCGTCCCCGCCGCGTGGAGGTTGCACAGATCCACGTCCAGGTTGGACAGCACCCGCATGGCCTTCATCACCGTATTGGGGATGTCGTGGAGCTTCAGATCCAGGAATATCTGATGACCCCGCCTCTTGAGCTCCCGCACGATCTCCGGCCCTTCGGCGTAGTAAAGCTCCATTCCGATCTTCACGAAGGGCTTGCGCTCCTCCTTCTCAAACCGATCCAGGAAGCTGAGGGCCTCCCGCCCGCTGGCAAAATCGCAGGCGATAATCACGTCTTTACCCATGGTGCGCACCTCCAAAAATATCTTTCCGTTCTTGAGTTCCATACTTAATGGGAAAAAGCACCTGTCCCATGGAGCGTCTCCTTTTACTCGCCGTCAATGGTGGAAATCTCCATGGTGATCTCCTCCAGCACGTCCAGCAGCGTCTTGACCGTATCCAGGGAGGTGAAGAGGTTCACGCTGTACTCGGTGGCCGCGAGACGGATCCTCTGCCCGTCCCGCTCGGTGTCGGTCCGGCCCACGCCGCTGGTGTTGATGATGTAGGCCAGATGTCCCTGCCGGATGGCCTGGAGGACCTCGTCGCTGCCCTCGCTGAGCTTTCGGAGGATGTGGGTGCGGATGCCGTTGTTTTTGAGGAACTCGCCGGTGCCGCGGGTGGCCTGGATGTTGAAGCCCAGGTGGTAGAACCGGCGGACGAGGGGCAGAACCTCCTCTTTGTCCTCATCGGCCACAGTGACAAAGACCGTGCCGTAGTTCTGCAGCTTCATGCCCGAGGCCTGGAGGGCCTTATAGAGGGCGCGGTTGAGCTTGTTGTCATAGCCAATGGCCTCGCCGGTGGACTTCATCTCCGGGGAGAGGTAGGCGTCCAGGCCCCGGATCTTGTTGAAGGAGAAAACGGGCACCTTCACGTACCGGCGCTTCTTCTCCGTGGGATAGATGTCGAAAATACCCTGCTCCTTCAGGCTCTTGCCCAGAATGACCTCGGTGGCGATGTCGGCCAGGCTCCAGCCGGTGGCCTTGGAGAGGAAGGGCACCGTCCGGGAGGAGCGGGGGTTTACCTCGATGATATACACCCGATCCTGCTTGTCCACAATGAACTGGATGTTGAACAGGCCCACGATGCCCAGGCCGAAGCCCAGCTTTTTGGCATACTGGAGGATGATCCCCTTCACCTTGTCCGAGATGCTGAAGGGCGGGTAGACGCTGATGGAGTCGCCGGAGTGGATGCCGGTGCGCTCCACCAGCTCCATAATGCCGGGGACGAACACATCCCGGCCGTCACAGATGGCGTCCACCTCCACCTCCTTGCCCACGATGTACTTGTCCACCAGCACGGGCTTGTCCTCGTCGATCTCCACGGCGGTCTTCAGGTAATGGCGAAGCTGCTCCTCGCCTCCCACGATCTGCATCGCCCGGCCGCCCAGCACAAAGGAGGGCCGCACCAGCACCGGGTAGCCGATCTCGCCCGCCGCCTTGACCCCGTCCTCAATGGCAGTGACCGCCCGGCCCTGGGGCTGGGGGATATTCAGCTCCAGCAGGATCTTCTCAAAGGCGTCCCGGTTTTCGGCCCGCTCGATGGCGGCGCAGTCGGTGCCGATGATCTTGGCCCCCCGCTTCATCAGCGGCTCGGCCAGATTGATGGCGGTCTGGCCGCCCAGCGAGGCGATGACCCCCATAGGCTTCTCCAGGGCGATGATGTTCATCACGTCCTCCGGGGTCAGCGGCTCAAAGTAGAGCTTGTCCGCCGTGGTGTAGTCAGTGGACACCGTCTCGGGGTTGTTGTTGATGATGATGGCCTCATACCCCGCCTTTTTGATGGTCTGGACGGCGTGGACGGTGGAGTAGTCGAACTCCACCCCCTGGCCGATGCGGATGGGGCCCGCGCCCAGCACCACGATCTTCTTCCGCTGGGACACTGGGCTTTGGTTCTCCCCGGTATAGGTGGAGTAGAAGTAGGGGATGTAGGCCCCCGTGTGGCAGGTATCCACCATGCGGTAGATCGGCAGGATGCCCTCCGCGTTCCTGCGCTCGTATACCTCCAGCTCCGGGACACCCCAGAGCTTGGCGATATACTGGTCCCCAAAGCCCATGGCCTTGGCCTTTCGGAGGGTGTCGCTGCTTCTGTCGGAGCGGATCACCGACTCAAAGTCCACAATCTTTTTGATGGACTCCAGGAAGAAGGGGGTGATCATGGTCACCTCATAGAGCTTTTCCACGCTCTCCCCCAGCCGGAGGAGCTGGGCGATGGCGTAGATGTTGTCGTCCCGGAACTGAGAGATGTGATCCAGCAGCTCCTCGCGGCTCATGGTGTCGAACTTGGGCAGCCACAGGTGGCAGGCGCCGATCTCCAGCGAGCGCACCGACTTGAGAACGCACTCCTCCAGGGTGGAGCCGATGCCCATGACCTCTCCGGTGGCTTTCATCTGGGTCCCCAGGATATTGGAGGCGGCGGCGAACTTGTCGAAGGGGAAGCGGGGGAACTTGGCCACCACATAGTCCAGGCTGGGCTCAAAGGCGGCGGTGGTGTTGGCGATGGCGATCTCGTCGAGGGCCATGCCCACGGCCACCTTGGCGGTGACCCGCGCGATGGGGTAGCCGCTGGCCTTGGAGGCCAGCGCGGACGACCGGGACACCCGGGGGTTCACCTCGATGAGGAAATACTCCGAGGAGTTGGGATTCAGGGCAAACTGGACGTTGCAGCCCCCCTCGATCTTCAGCTCCCGGATGATCTTGATGGCGCTGTCGTTGAGCATCTTCAGGTCGTGGTCGTTCAGGGTCATAATGGGGGCCACCACGATGGAGTCCCCGGTGTGAACCCCCACCGGGTCCACGTTCTCCATGCCGCAGATGGTGATGGCGTGGTCGCTGGAATCCCGCATGACCTCGAACTCGATCTCCTTATAGCCCTTGACGCTCTTCTCCACCAGCACCTGGTGCACCGGGGAGAGGTTGAAGGCGTTGGTGCCCACCTCTATCAGCTCCGCCTCGTTATAGGCGAAGCCGCCGCCGGTGCCGCCCAGGGTGAAGGCGGGCCGGAGAACCACCGGGTAGCCGATCCGACCAGCCGCCTCCCTGGCCTCCTCCAGCGAGTAGGTGATCTCCGAGGGGATGACCGGCTCTCCGATGGACTGGCACAGCTCCTTGAACAGTTCCCGGTCCTCGGCCCGCTCGATGCTCCGGCTGTCAGTGCCCAGCAGCTCCACCTTGCACTCCCGGAGAATCCCCTTCTTCTCCAACTGCATGGCGAGGTTCAGCCCTGTCTGGCCGCCGATGCCGGGAACAATGGCGTCGGGCCGCTCGTGGCGGATGATCTTGGCCACGTATTCCAAGGTCAGCGGCTCCATATACACCTTGTCGGCGATGGTGGTGTCGGTCATGATGGTGGCCGGGTTGGAGTTGGCCAGCACCACCTCGTAACCCTCCTCCTTCAGGGCCAGGCAGGCCTGGGTCCCCGCGTAGTCAAACTCGGCGGCCTGGCCGATGACGATGGGGCCGGAACCGATGATCAGGATCTTTTTGATGTCCGTTCTCTTTGCCATACTTGATTCCTCCATTTTCTTGATTCAGGCAGGGGTTTTATGCCCGCCGGAAATCCGTTTCGTTCCAGTGGGTCAGCACCCACCGGCCATAGACCTCCGCCCCGGCGAAGGGCGTGCTGCGGCCCTTGCTGGTAAACTCCCCGGGGTCGATGACATAGGGCGTTTCCACCTCAAAGACGGTGTAGCCGGGATCACCCTCCAGGCCGAACCGCCGCCGGGGGTTGTCCGAGAGAAGCTGCCCCAGCCGCTCCACCGTCAGGATACCGGGCTTCACCAGGTGGGTGTAGAGTACCGGGAAGGCGGTCTCCAGCCCCACAACGCCCATGAGGCTCTTTTCCAGCCCCCCGGATTTTTCCTCCGCTGAGTGGGGGGCGTGGTCGGTGGCGATCATGTCGATGGTACCGTCCAGAAGCCCGGCGATCAGAGCCTCCCGATCCTCCCGGCCCCGGAGGGGCGGGTTCATCTTGAACCGGCCTTCCTCCTGCAGATCCTCGTCGCAGAGGATCAGGTAGTGGGGGCCCGTCTCGCAGGTCACATCCACCCCCGCCGCCTTGGCCTTCCGGATCAGCTCCACGCTCTCCTTGGTGGAGATGTGGCAGACGTGGTATTTGCAGCCCGTCTCCGCCGCCAGCTTCAGATCCCGTTCGATCTGCCGGTATTCGCTCTCGCTGGAGATGCCCCGGTGGCCGTGAACCCTGGCGTATACGCCGTCGTGGATATAGCCGCCATTCAAAAGACTGTTGTCCTCGCAGTGGGCGGCCACGATTTTCCCCAGCGCCCTGGCTCGGGTCATGGCCTGGCGCATCATCTCCTCACTCTGCACTCCCCTGCCGTCGTCGGAGAAGGCGCAGACCTGGGAGGCCAGACCCTCCATGTCGGCCAGCTCCTCCCCCCGCTCCCCCCGGGTGATGGCCCCATAGGGGTACACCGGGATGACCGCCTCTGCCCGGATGGCGTCCAACTGGGGCCGGAGCGTCTCCGGGCTGTCGGGCACCGGGTTCAGGTTGGGCATGGTGCATACGGCGGTGTAGCCGCCCTGAACCGCCGCCCGGCTTCCCGTCCCCATGGTCTCCTTATAAAAATACCCCGGCTGTCTGAAATGTACGTGTACATCACAGAAGCCGGGGAAAACTAAATAAGGGCCAAAGGAAACGGGGACACGGCCACCGCCAGTCAGGAACTGGTCGATAGCTTCCTTACAACTGTCGTCTCGATGCTTCTCACTCATGAAACGCAAAGCGAACCCCTCTCTTTCCATAAAAAGGCCCTCTCAGAGCCCAACCTTTGATAAAATATCACGGAGCCGGGGCTCTGTCAAGAGGGAAAATCAATTTTATTTTCTTCCCCCGTCTCAGGCCCGGCCCTTCCGCACGGAGAAAGGGCCGGTGTGCCGTCCGGCTCCTGTGATTTTACAGCGATAAGCGTTATTTTGTGAAAGACTATGGTTGTGTATTGCGGGCAAATGCGGTATAATAAAGCTGTATGAAAATATATGATCGTCAGATCAAAAGGATATGAGCAACATGGAAGAAAAACAAAACATACGGATAACGCGCGCGCGCAGAGGAAAACGAGCGCTCTGTCTATTGCTGTGCCTTTTCATCCTCTTGTTGAACATCACGGCGGCAAACGCGGCGCAGGCGGACAATAACAAAACGGTGAAGGCAGGCGTTTTCTACTTTGACGGCTACCATATGGAAGGCGAGGACGGCGGCCTGACCGGGTACGGCATAGAATTCCTGAACCTGGTCTCCCAATACTCCCATCTGAACTTCTCATTTGTCGGGTATGACCAGTCCTGGGAGGATATGCTGGCCATGCTGGATCGCGGCGAGATCGACGTGGTGACGTCCGCCAGGAAAACGCCTGAGCGGGAAGAAAAATACGCCTTCTCCCTCCCCATCGGAAGAAACAGCACTGTTCTGTCCATTCAGGCGGGCAATACCAGTCAACTCTCCGGCAACTATGCCACTTACAACGGGATCACAGTGGGCGTTTTGCCCGGAAGCAGCCAGAACCAGGCCCTGGCCGAGTTTGCCCGGAAAAATGGCTTCTCCTACCAGACCCGGGAGTACGACAACGTCGGCCAGATGGCGGACGACCTGCAAAACGGAACCATTGACGCCATCCTTTCCAGCAGCCTGAGAAGGACGGAAAATGAAAAAACGCTGGATGTCATCGAAACAGACTATTTTTACGCCATTGTCCGAAAAGATGACCGGTCATTGCTGAGTGAGATCAATTATGCGATCGACCAAATGAACATCAACGAGGGAGACTGGTCCAATAATCTGTTTTACAAATATTATGGGACCGCCTATTCTTCCGGGCTCTCCTTTACCGAGCGGGAGCAGGCCTATATCCAGGACGTTGTATCCGGGAAAAAGCAGATCACGGTCACCTCTATGGGGGACCGCAAGCCCTATTCCTATGTGGAGGACGGCGAGTTGAAGGGAATCCTGCCGGACTATTTCGCCGAGGTCATGGAGCTGGCCGGACTGCCCTATAAGCTGGTCATTCCGGCCGATCGGTCGGAGTATTACGAACTGGCGGATCACGACGGCGTGGACGTCGTCATTGACTGGCGGCAGGACCAGTTGAAGGCCGACGAGCTCGAGCGCAGCGGGTTTTATACGAATGCCTATCTGAACACCGGGGTCGCGCTGGTGACCCGCAAGGATTTCAATGGTCAGATAAACACGCTGGCCGTAGCAGACCTTCTGGGGGACGTCGCCATTGAGCAGGACATGATCGGGAACGCCGCGGTGCTGAACTGCCAGACCAAGGAGAGCGCCCTGCAGGCCGTTTTGGACGGAAAGGCGGACGCCACCTATGTGTACACCTACACAGCCCAGTCCTTTGTGAACAACAACCCCACCGCGTCGCTGCAGTACAGCATGGTCAATTCCATGCGCTTCGACTTCAAGATGTACGTCAGGAGCAGCTGCGACCACGAGCTCATTACCATCCTAAACAAGTGCATCGGGCAGATGTCGGACGACACCATGACCCAGCTCATCACAGAGTACACGACGAACGCACCCGAAAATATGTCCTTCATCCAGTATATGCGGGCCCACCCGGGAATCGTGATCATGGCGGCGCTGCTGTCCGCCGGGGTCGCCGCCGTGATCATCGTCCTCTATCTGCGGTCACGGTGGAGCAAAAAGCTCCTCAATGCCACAGAGCGCGCCAACCTGGAGCTGGAGAAACAGCTCTCCATTGTCAGCACCCTGAGCCGGGATTATCTCAATGTCTACACGGTCAACGCCAGGGCCGACGCCGCCAGGGTGGTAAAGCTGACGGGCTACGTGGCCCCTGGGTTGGACCCGAATTCCAAGAAAGAGGTTTCCTACACCGGGTTCATGCTGGATTATATCAATAACCGCGTTTTCTCCGAAGACCGGCAGTATCTGGCAGAGGCCCTGGCGCTGGACACAATCATCGAAAAGCTGGGCGCCAGCACGGAATATTCCGGAGGCTACCGGGTGCTGATCGACGGCGTGATACATACTTACCAATTCATCTGCGCAACGTATCTGGAATCGGATGGAAGCTTCCGGGATCCCAGCGACTTTTTCCTGATCGGGTTCCGAAACATCGACGAGATCGTCTGCAGGGAGCAGGAGCAGAAGGCGGTTTTGGAGACCGCCCTGGCGGAGGCCCAGCGCGCCAACATCGCCAAGACCACCTTCCTGAACAATATGTCCCATGATATTCGTACGCCAATGAACGCGATCATCGGCTTTACCTCCCTGGCCGTGTCCCACATCGGGAAACAGGAGCAGGTGGAGGGCTATCTCAGGAAAATACTCACCTCCAGCAAGCATCTGCTCAGCCTCATCAACGACATATTGGACATGAGCCGCATCGAAAGCGGCAAGGTCAAAATCGAGGAGAATGAGGCCAGCCTGCCGGAAATCATGCACGATCTGAAAACCATTGTCCAGGCCGACGTGAAGTCAAAGCAGCTTTCCTTCCATGTGGATACGCTGGACGTCACCAACGAGACCATCATCTGCGATAAGCTCCGGCTGAACCAGGTGCTGCTGAATATCCTGAGCAACGCCATGAAATACACCGGGCCCGGCGGGACAGTCAGTGTCCGCATCATCCAGACGGACGACGCGCCGGAGGGGTACGCCTCCTATCAGTTCCGGATCAAGGACACGGGCATCGGCATGAGCAAGGAATTCCTGAAGCACCTGTTCGAGCCCTTCGAGCGGGAGCAGACCTCCACCGTCAGCGGAATCCAGGGGACAGGGCTGGGCCTTGCCATCACCAAGAATATCGTGGACATGATGAACGGAACCATCGACGTCACCAGCGAGGAGGGGAAGGGATCGGAGTTTGTGGTCTGCTTCCAATTCCGGGTCAAGGACGATCTGGCCGACGAGTCGTATGTGGAGAAGCTGGCGGATCTGCGGGCACTGGTGGTGGACGACGACACCCATACCTGCACCAGCGTGAGCAAGATGCTCTCCGACCTGGGGCTGCGCCCCGATTGGACAACCCGGGGTGAGGAGGCCGTCATCCGGACGGAGTTTGCCCTGGAGCAGGGCGATCCCTTCCGCGTATTCCTGGTCGACTGGCTGCTCCCGGACGTCAATGGCGTCGAGACGGCCCGGCGGCTGCGCAGGTTTGTGGGCGAGGATGCCGCCATCATCATCCTCACCGCATATGACTGGTCCGACATCGAGGCGGAAGCGAAAGAGGCGGGCGTCACGGCGTTCTGTTCCAAGCCGCTGTTTTTGTCCGAGCTCCGAGAGGTTCTGACGGCGCCCTACAAGGAAATGGAGGCGCAAGAAGAACAGGATTCGTCCGTGCGGCTCCTTGCCGGCAAAAAGGTGCTTCTGGTGGAAGACAATGAATTGAACCAGGAGATCGCCTTGACGGTGCTGGAGGAAGCCGGGCTGATCGTTGATACAGCGGATGACGGGACTGAGGCAGTCGAGGCCATCCAAACCGCGCAGGCCGGCGCCTATGACATCATCCTGATGGATATTCAAATGCCAGTGATGGACGGCTACACGGCCGCCCGAACCATCCGCGCCATGGACGACCCCGCCAAAGCCAAGATCCCCATCGTGGCCATGACGGCCAACGCCTTTGAGGAGGATCGGCAGAAGGCGTTCGACGCGGGTATGGACGGTCACGTGCCCAAGCCCATCGACATCCCGAAGCTGATGGAAACCTTGGAGATGATCCTATCGGACGAAGGGTAAACGGCCATTGTTCGGAATGTGAACCGACGCTGTACGACTGACGAACGACTTGCCAAGGCGGGGAACGCGCTGGCGGACGCTCTGAATTTCTCAAAAATAAAAAGAAGGGGTGTCCAATATCTGGACGCCCCTTCCGGCTTTCTGTGACACTTTTTTACTGTTGGCCTGTGACAGCTTTCGATTCCATAACAATTTTCCTATAAATGGAAACAGTAAACAAATGGGAAAGCCTTGAACCCGTTGGGATTCAAGGCTTTCTTTGGTACGGCTGAAGGGATTCGAACCCCCGACCTTTTGGTTCGTAGTTCCAAAACGGGCGTTTTCCATCGTTTCGTAAAATCCTATAAAGTGTTGCGGCACAACGGTTTCCGCCTTTTGACTGTTTTGTATCGTAGTGTAAAATAGTTGAACTTTTCATAATGGAGTTGAATTTTTGTTGAATTCTCATGTCCCATAAAACGGACATAAAGCAAGGGCTGGGGGAATCGCCCCCGGCCCTTGCTTCGTCATTCAGAAAATACCTTGCTCAGCTCGATAAAGCAGCCATCCAGCACGTTGACCTTTGCTACGCCCTGCCGGTCATAGACCTCATGGAGCTGCAAAGAGCCATCCCGCTGCAAGAATACCTGCACCGTCTGCTCCTCTGGGCTGACAATCCAGTATTCCCGCACCCCGGCCCGCTGGTACAGGCCCAGCTTGACAAGGCGGTCATGCCGCTGGGTTGACGGGGAAAGGATTTCCACCACCATGTCCGGGGCACCCTTGCAACCGTGTTTGTCCAGTTTGCCCCGGTCACATACAACGGAAATATCCGGCTCCACCATCGTGTCCACATCTTCCGGGCTGTCCCCGTCCTTCTCAAAGAGCCGGACGGCAAAGGGGGCTGGATAAGCCTTGCACCGTTTCCCCTCCAGATAGTTTCCGAGCTGCCGGCATATCTCAAAACTAATTTCCTGGTGGATTCTGGACGGTGGGGCCATCATGACAGGCTCCCCGTCAATAATCTCCGCCCGCTCGTTCTCGTCCCATGCCAAGACATCCGCAAAGGTGTACCGAGCCTTTTCTGCTGGTAGTGCCATACAATCACCCTTTCGCCATTGTTTCCCTATCAGGAGGGATTGATACCCATTTTGAACGACCTATCATCCCGTTTCTGCTGTTCCGCTACCGCACGGGCCACGAAGTCCACCACCATTTCCCCTGTGCGTTCTGCGGCCTGTTGTGCGGCCTCCAGGGTGTCCGGGGGCAGATATATGATCCCCAGGCGCTCACATCTGGCCTTGTCCAAGTCCACCGCGCCCACATCGCGGAAAATCTTTGAAAGATTCTCCCATGCTTTTTCCTTCTCGACAGGAGAAGGCTGTTTTCCCGCTTCTGCGCCCTCCTGGGCCGTTCTGACGGCTTCGGAGAAAGATACCACCCCTGCCCCCTGCGTCGATTCTAGGGCCGTTCTTGGCCCGTTATGGTGGTCTTGTGATATTTGGTTGTCTATGGCGCGGTTGATGAAGCCATTGACGCTCTCGCCCTGGGCTTCAGCGTGGGCCTGTATGGTGTCCTTCTTCCCTTTGGGGACGGTTAGGTTGATGCGGTCATAGGCTTTGGCGATATACTTATTATGCGCTCGGGTGCTTGCCTTTCCCATTGCTTTCTCTCCTTTGGTCGGGAGCCTCCAAAATTGGAGGTTCCTCTTCCAGTATGGTTATATTATACCACTTTGTCTATGATTGCGCAAGTACAATAATACACAAATATGATTGCGCAACATTGTACAGTTTGCCTATTGATATGATTGCGCAATCATGTTATAATTCATAATGTCAGGAGGGAACAGCAGCGGCCAAGTGGAGAAGGCCCCAGGGTAAAGAACCACAGATAAGAGCGGAACGGGATTTGAAAGCTATAGAGAGCGAGTAACAGAAGCCCACCGCCGCCGGTGCTCCCCCACATCAACAAAGGAGGTTTACACCATGAGCATGAACGAGATGGAAAGCAAGATCCGGGAGTTGCGCTCCCTCCAGCGGCTGATCGAGGAAGCCCAGGCCGAAGCGGAAGCCATCAAGGACGGAATCAAGGCCCAGCTCACCGCCCAGGGGGTGGATGAGCTTCAGGCCGGGGAGTACCGGGTCACCTGGAAGGCCGTCACCAGCTCCAGGCTGGACGGCAAGGCTCTCAAGGCGGCGCTGCCGGACGTGGCCGAACGCTTCACCACCACCAGCACCATGCGCCGGTTCTGCGTGGCATGAGGGAAGCGCCCATACGGGGCCATCCGCACAGGCGCTTCCATCCACATCAACCAAAGAAGAAAGGGCGGCGAGCCGTCAGCCAAACCGCCGCCGCCCTTTCCTCCATGGTAAACGACACAGGAGGAAAAGTCAAGTGAGAATCTATTTCCTGAATTTTGCCGAGTGCCCCCGCTGCACCGGGTGTGCTCATTACAAACGGCTCACATCCCAATACAAGCACAGCCCCAAAGTATGCTACTACGCCCTTGATACAGGGCATTGCCGGGGCGAGCCTGTCCAACACTGCACAAAAAATACAGCCGTTGCCGTTGCGACGGCACAATGGAGGGATTACATATGGTAAAAGAACTCAACCTGTACAATGACCTACGCAAAACCCAAACCCTGCTACGCCGCCTTGCATCTGCCGCCCCGTCCTGCGTGTCCAGCATGACTTTTGCGGCGTCCTCGGGGGTTGTGTACCGCTCCCCCTCGGGCAGTGTCCATAGTCTGGAATCATGGCGGAATGTGTGTTTCATGTTCTTCTCTCCCTTCCTGTCAGAAATCGCCCCACAGCGTCATTAAGCCCGTTGTAGGAGTTTCGGAATATCCCAGCCCTCCCGAACCCATCAAACGTTATCCTGGGCCGCCCTACGGCTTTCCAGGCCGTAATAGTCGTTTATGATCTTCGCGCTGGTTGCCTCGTTGTACGAGGCAATCAGCATATCAAGCCATATATGAAAAAGCTTGCCGTGCTCCGGCTCGCTCCGTCCGGTAATGTGGGCCAGCTCATGCAGGAGGACAAAGGCGGCGTATTCATCACCCCTCTGCAATGCCTGAACAGAAACACCGATGGAGGAAACACGCCGTCCGTCCGGCTCGTGTATGTGTACGCTGCTGTAGCCATCAAATCCGGCAAGGTTCGGTGGCTGCTGCCGTTGGTCGTAGCAGTAGACCAGTGAAAGGCTGCTTTTCATGATTACCCGTTGCAGGGCAAGTATAATGCCCGTAAATATCCGCTTTGTTTCTGTGCCCAAATGGGGATCCTGACAACGGATAAGCCCTTGCTTTTCCAGCTCCCGCAATGCGGTGTCATGGTCTCGCTGTAGTGCCGCCATATCGTGCCAGCGGTCAAGCTCCTTCACTCTGCTTCATTCTCCTTCACCTGGCAGTCTGCCTCCCTCTGAAGCTCAGGCATATAAATCACCACGTCGCTGCCGTCAACCTCTCCAATGGCCAGACGCCCCACGTCATCGTCCGGGCCTGGACGGATATGGAGGAATGCCCCCGCCGCCTTTGCGAGAAGTTCACCCGCTCGTATGCTCCTTCTTTCCCATTTTCAAGTACATATTGGAAAGTGGACACGGCGCAATCAGCATTTTCCGCCAAAAGGTCACCTACCAGGCAGGAAAAGTAGTTTTCTGATATAAGGTCGTCCGGGTCAATGAAGGACAGCAGCGGCGCGGTTGCGGCATCTATCCCAGCGTTCCGGGCCGCTGAAACCCCGGCATTTTCCTGATGGATTAAGTTAGCGATTGCATACTTATAGCATAGTGATAGGTATGCTATGCCTATCCGTTCTCCCCTTTCCCCCATCTTCCATCATTCCCCTTTTTTGCACCGTCGCATTTTTTCTTGTAGGCTACTCGCCCCCGGTCTATATCAGCCCTCATGATCTCAAAAACCTTCCCGGCCACGCCCTGGAGGTTTTCTTTTGTGCCATACAGATAATAATTCACCGTTGCTTTGATAGCTTTTGCCGCCTCGTCATCCGGCATAAGAGAAAACATCAGCGCCGCTTCCCTGTACGTCATGTAACCAGGCATTTCTTTTTTTCTGTCCAACTTATTCACCTCCATCTTCACTCCATTTTTACCACCGTTTCATTTTGCTTTACCGATTGGTAAAGCCCTGCCAAAAAATTTAGCCCGCTTCCTCAGCGACTCGCCCGCTCGCTTGGGCCAGACTCTCCCGGTCAAGTTGCTCTACCAGCAGATCATAGTTGACCAAAAAACGGTTGCCGCTGTAAATGCCGGGGCATCGGCCTTGCGCGACCATGCGGCGCAAGTTGCTTTCTGACATAATACCCGTCTTGGCAGTTTGCCGGACTGTCAGAAATTTGGAACTTGGCCTTGTCATTGTCTTTCACCTTCCCTTTACGTAAATTATCGTTGACAGTCTACATCATCCCGCGTATAATGAAACCGAATGATTGTTGATGAAATCATAATAACCATTACAATCGTTTATGTCAATAGTTATCACCAATGCTGAAAAAAGGGGTGCAATTATATGGGGGAATCAACATTTGGGAAACGTTTGGCAGTAATTATGCAGAAGAAAGATATAAGCCGGGCAACGCTCAAAGATGCAACCGGAATATCGCTTCAGTCTATCAGCAACTACTTGAAGGATAAGCGAAAGCCAGATTGCGAAATGGTTGCCGAAATCGCAAAGGCTCTAAATATATCCGCTGATTATCTTTTGGGGTTGTCTGAAGTATCAACACGAAACGAGACAATACAAGGGATCAACAAAGAAACCGGCCTATGGGAGAATGCAATAGCAATACTTAAGACAGAGAAGGTTTGCGGGGATAATAATATGAGCGATTTTGTTAGCTATTTAGTCATGAATACAAATTTTCAAAAACTTATCAGTGCAATTAAGCAAAAAAACAACTATTCTGGTTCTGCTGTCTGTTCTCTGGATGTGGACGGCAAGGATCAAGAAATTCTCATGGGTCATTTATGGAAAGTTATCGTTACTGATTTGTTTTGGGAAATTGTGGAAGGCTACACAGCAAAACCAGGCGAAATCATGGTAGGCTATAAGGTAGGTGAAAATAATGGCTAACATCCAAGAGCGCCGGGACAAGTCCGGCAAGCTGATCTCCTACTCCGTCCGTGTCCACCGGGGCCGGGGGCCGGATGGACGGCAACTCAAACCTTGGACAGCTACTTTTGACGTGTCCCCCACCTGGACAGAAAAGAGCGCAAGAAAAAAGGCAGAGGCTTTCGCCGCCACCTTTGAGAAGGAGTGCAGGGAGGGAACCGCCGGCGATAGCCGGTTGAAGTTCGCCGAATACGCCGATTATGTAATTTCCCTGAAGGAGCAACGGGGAGCAAAGCACTCTACCATCGTCCTCTATCGGGGGCTTACCAGCCGGATATATCCGGCAATCGGCCACCTGAAGCTGAAGGACATCCGGGCCGACCATCTGAACAGCCTTTATACCTCTCTGGGCAAACCCGGCCAGAACAAGCGCACCGGGGGCGGGCTGTCCGCAAAATCCATCCTGGAGCACCACCGCCTGATTTCCACCGTGCTGGATCAAGCGGAAAAGGAGTCGCTTGTCCCCTTCAACGTTGCCAGCAAAGCCACATTGCCAAAGCTGGAACGGCATGAAGTGGCTTACTTCCAGCCGGAACAGGTGGAGGCCATTTGGGACGCTCTGGAGCTGGAGCCGGTCAAGTGGAAAACCCTCGTTCATATGCTGCTGATCACCGGCGCACGGCGCGGGGAAATCCTGGGCCTGAAGTGGGACAAAGTGGACTTTGAGGGAAACAAAATCCATATCTGCAACAACGTGCTCTACAGTGCCGACCGGGGAATCTATGAGGACAGCCCCAAAACGGCTACATCAAACCGCTTTGTCACCCTCCCACTTGAAACCATGAAGCTCCTTCGCAAATATCAGGCTTGGCAGAATGAGGAACGGCTTCGCCTGGGGGAATACTACCAGCCCCAGGGCTTTGTATTCGCCCAGGACAACGGGAAGCCCATGCACCCGGACAGCGTGGCCACATGGTTGGACAGGTTCAGCAAGCGGCACGGCCTCCCCCACGTCAACCCCCACACATTCCGGCACACAATGGCCTCCATGCTCTACTTCAACGGCGTGGACAGCGTGAGCATCAGTAAGCGGGGCCATGCACAGGTCAGCACCACCGCCAACATCTACGCCCATGTCATGGAGGAAGCCGACCAGCGCAACGCAGATATACTGGCCGACGTGTTCCTGAGAAAGGCTTGATTTTTGGGGCGAGTTGATTTGGGGCGAGTTGAATTAAAGTTGAATTTTCCGAGCGGGCGTAAAATTGAATTGCTCGAAAAAGTAAAGAAAAGCGGTCATTTCTTATCGAAATGACCGCTTTTGTGG
>JAIEFH010000273.1 GCA_029067025.1 Oscillospiraceae bacterium
TGACCATGATGACCAGCCGGTCCCGGGCTACCTCTTTGAGCAGCTCCATCACCTGCACCGAGGTCTCGCTGTCCAGGGCGCCGGTGGGTTCGTCGGCCAGCAGGATGTCCGGGTCGTTGATGAGCGCCCGGGCGATGGCCACCCGCTGCATCTGCCCGCCGGACATCTGGGAGGGCACCTTGCTGAGCTGATCCCCCAGACCCACCCGCTCCAGGGCCTCAATGGCCCGGCGGCGGCGCTCCGAGCGGGACACCCCAGCCAGCGTCAGGGCCAGCTCTACATTGGCCAGCACCGTCTGGTGGGGGATCAGGTTGTAGCTCTGGAACACGAAGCCGATGGAGTGGTTGCGGTAGGCGTCCCAGTCCGCGTCCTTGTAGTCGCGGGTGGAGCGCCCGTTGATGATGAGGTCGCCGGCAGTGTAGCGGTCCAGCCCGCCGATGATGTTCAAGGTCGTGGTCTTACCGCAGCCGGAGGGACCCAGGATGGACACGAACTCGTTCTCCCGGAACTCCAGGTCGATGCCCCGCAGGGCGTCGATGGTATTTCCGCCCAGGGTGTACTGTTTGGTGATATTGGAAAGCTTCAGCATAGGTCATGGTCTCCTTTGGTTTGTTCAAAAAGATAGTCCAGCATTTGGTTGGCGGCCTGAAAGCCCCGGCGCAGCTCCTCTTGGGTGCCATCGGGCAGGGCGTCCAGCAATTCCAAATAGTGATCCAGCCGCCGCTGGATGCGCTCCGCCGTCTCCCGGCCCTTGGAAGTGAGGGAGAGGGTGACAACCCGTCCGTCGGCAGCGCCCCGGCTGCGGATAAGGAACCCCTCCCGCTCCAGCTTTTTGCACAGGGAGGAGGCGTTGGCCTGGCCCATGCCGGTCATCTCGCTGATGCCGCCCAGGTTGGCGTCCTGCTGGGAGAGCTGGAAGAGCACACAGGCCTGGAGCGGGGTCAGCCCCTCCGCCTGGACAACGGGTTCCAGCAGGCGGGCGGTTTTGGTTTTCAGGGTCTGGAATACGGTGAGGATGGAGATTCGATCGTCCTCGTTCACGGGAACACCTCCGTTTTAACGCAGGAATAATATATTTGCTCCACATATATTAGCGTGGGCTATCCCCGCTGTCAAGGAAAATCATGGGTTGTTCACAGATTGTTCAGGAAAAGCGGTTCTCCGACCTTTGGAAAATCCACGAAATCCGAATTGATTCTTCCCAAAAACTTATGTATAATAAAGAGCAAGGTATCGAAACGCGCCATAAACACATAGGAGGAAACACAATGGAACGGATCAAAAAGAATTTCGGCTTTGGCTGTATGCGCCTGCCCATGAAGGACGGTGAAGTGGACACCGAGCAGTTCAGCCGCATGGTGGATGCCTTTTTGGAGGCGGGCTTCAACTACTTCGACACCGCCCACGGCTACATCAGCACCAAGAGCGAGCCCGCTATCCGGGAGTGCCTCACCAGCCGCTATCCCCGGGACAGCTACGTCCTCACCGACAAGCTCACCGCCCCCTACTTCAACCAGGAATCGGACATCCGCCCCTTCTTTCAGAGCCAGTTGGAGATCTGCGGCGTGGATTACTTCGATTTCTACCTCATGCACGCCCAGAGCGCGGACAGCTTCGCCAAGTTCAAGCGCTGCCGGGCCTATGAGACGGCGCTGGAGCTGAAGGCCGAGGGCAAAATCCGCCATATGGGCATCTCCTTCCACGACACCGCCGACGTGCTGGATCAGATCCTCACCGAGTATCCCCAGGTGGAGGTGGTGCAGCTCCAGCTCAACTATGTGGACTGGGACGACCCGGCGGTGCAGTCCGGTCAGTGCTGGGAGGTGTGCCGGAAGCACAACAAGCCGGTGATCGTCATGGAGCCCTGCAAGGGCGGCAGCCTGACCAATCTGCCGGACAACGCGAAAGCGGCGCTGGACGCGCTGGGGGGCGGCTCCCCGGCCAACTATGCCATCCGCTTCGCCGCCGGACAGGAGGGGGTCTTCATGGTGCTGTCCGGTATGAGCGACATGGCCCAGATGGAGGACAACATCGGCTTCATGAAGCAGTTCTGCCCGCTGAATGACCGGGAGATGGCGGCGGTGGCGCAGGTATGCGCTATTTTCCGGGGCCAGGATCTGATCTCATGCACCGCCTGCCGGTACTGCACCGACGGCTGCCCCATGAAGATTTCCATCCCAGACCTGTTCGCCTGCATGAACGCCAAAAAGACGTTCCAGACCTGGAACGCCGACTACTATTATGAAAGCGTCCACACCGTGAACAACGGCAAAGCCTCCGCCTGTGTCAAGTGCGGCAAGTGCGAGGCGGCCTGTCCCCAGCATCTGCCCATTCGGGAGCTGCTGGTCAAGGTGGCGGAGGAGTTCGAGCGCGAATAACAAAAAAACGCGGCGGCCGAAACCATGACAAATGGAATCAGGAGGCGGGAACATGAGATATAGTCTGTGCGACGGCTGGGAGTTCACCTCCCGGTGGAGCGAGGAATTTCTGGCGGGGGAGGGGACGGCCCAGGCCGTCCGCCTGCCCCACACCTGCAAGGAGCTGCCCCTGCACTGTATTGACCCGGAGGACTACCAGATGCTGTGCGGCTACCGGCGGACGCTGGACATTCCTGCGGAAATGGGCGGCAAGCGGCTGTTTCTCCAGCTGGACGGCGCGGCCCACATCGCCACGGTGTACGTCAATGGGGTGGAGGCGGCCACCCACCGCTGCGGGTACACCGCCTTCCGGGTGGAGCTGACCGGGCTGACAGAGCCGGGTAAATCCAGCCTGCTGTGTGTCAAGCTGGACACCAGCGAGAACCCCGCCATCCCGCCCTTTGGCTTTGTGGTGGACTATCTGACCTACGGCGGCTTATACCGGGAGGCGTGGCTGGATGTGCGGGAGAGCGGGTATATCTCGGACATCTTTGTCATCACCCCCACCCTCACCACAGCGGACGTGAAGGTGTCCACCGACGGCGCGCCCGAGGGGGCCAAGCTGGAGGCGTCCATTCTGGACAGCGCCGGGAACACGGTGTGGACGGGGGAGCCGGGGAGGGCCGACGTCCCGGAAGCCCAGCCTTGGGATACCGAAAATCCCACCCTCTACCGCTGCGCTGTCCGTCTGCTGGCCCCGGACGGGGGGGAACTGGACTGCCAGGAGACGACGTTCGGCTTCCGCACGGCGGAATTTAAGGCGGACGGCTTCTACCTCAACGGGAGCAAGACTTTCCTGCGGGGGCTGAACCGCCACCAGAGCTACCCCTATGTGGGCTACGCCGCCCCGGAGTCCCTCCAGCGGGAGGACGCCCGCATTTTGAAGGAGGAGCTGGGCTGCAACGCCGTACGCACCAGTCACTATCCCCAGAGCCAGCACTTTATTGACGAGTGCGATAAGCTGGGCTTACTGGTATTCACCGAGATTCCCGGCTGGCAGCACATCGGGGACGCTGACTGGAAGGACCAGGCCTGCGAAAACACCCGGGAGATGATTTTACAGTATCGCAGCCACCCCTCCATCGTGCTGTGGGGGGTGCGGATCAACGAGAGCCTGGACGACGACGAGTTCTACGCCCGCACCAACGCCATCGCCCACGAGCTGGATCCCAGCCGCCAGACCTCCGGCGTGCGCTATCTGGAACAGAGCCATCTGCTGGAGGACGTGTACGCCTACAACGACTTCTCCCACAACGGGCATACCCCCGGCGTGAAGCCCAAGAAATCGGTCACCCCGGACATGGACAAAGCCATCCTTGTGTCTGAATGCAACGGCCATATGTTCCCCACAAAGCCCTATGACACCTGGGCAAGACGGCAGGAACACGCCCTGCGCCACATCCGGGTGCAGGACGGGGCGGGGAAGGAGCACGCCGGCTGCTTCGGCTGGTGTATGTTCGACTACCCCACCCACAAGGATTTCGGCTCCGGCGACCGCGTCTGCTACCACGGGGTGCTGGACGCCTTCCGCAACCCCAAGCTGGCCGCAGCCGCCTATGCCAGCCAGGGGGAGGAGGCCCCTGTGCTGGCGGTGGGCTCGTCCATGGATATCGGAGACTACCCGGCGGGACGGCTGGGGAAGGTGTACGTGTTCTCCAACGCGGACGAGGTAAAGCTGTATAAGAACGGCGTCTTTGTCACCAGTCTGCGCCGGTGGAAAGGGTCTGATCTGCCCCATCCCCCCTTTGTGGTGGACGACACCATCGGCGAGCTGCTGGAGAGCCAGGAGGGCTTCCCGCCCGCCAAGGCCAAGCTGCTGCGGGAATGCCTGCTGGCGGCCAGGGACTGCGGCGGCATCGCGGGACTGCCCGCCGCCGTTAAGGCAAAAATGCTGTGGTGCATGGCCCGGTACGGCCTGAAATTCCAGGACGGCGTGGATCTCTATGGCAAATATGTGGCCAACTGGGGCGGCTCGGCCACCGCTTGGCGCTTTGACGGACTGAAGAACGGCGAGGTGGTGTCCAGCGTCACCTGCCGCCCCTCCGTCAAGCTGCATTTGGAGGTGAAGGCCAGCCGTGCGTCCCTCGCAGAGGGATGCAGCTACGACATGGCCGCTGTCCGGGTTCGGATTCTGGGCGAGAACGGGAATCCGGCGCCCTACGCCCAGCTCCCGGTCAGCTTTGCCCTCACTGGGGAATTGGAGCTGGTGGGCCCCGCGGTGGCCGCCGCCGAGGGCGGTATGTGTGGAACCTATGTGCGCACATTGGGCCGCGTGGGAACCGCGACCCTCGCCGTCCACACGGAGCAGACGGAGGACGTCACGTTAGACTTTACCATCACATAAAAAAGAGGACAGGCTCGGGGAGCCTGTCCCATGCGCCGCGCGGATTTGAATGGCGGGGGCGTCCCGGATCGTGATCCAGGACGCCTCCGCCGTATTTGGCCCGCGCGCCGGTATGGAGCTTTGCCGCCGGCTATTTTTTCTTTTTGGGCGGTTTTTTAGGAGGAGGTGGTTTGGGAGGCCCTTTAGGAGGCGGCCTGCCGTATTTAGGCTTTGGCTGCTTGGTGGGCTCGCCGGGGTCTGCCGTCGGCTTTGACTTGTCGTCGGATGAGGAAGATGCTCCTGAGAATCCAAGCGTTAGCCCGATTAAGTTCGGGATCGTATTGAGTTGCCTTTCGACCCGATAAATTGACTCGCCGCGCTTGCCGTCTTTGTGTTCACCCCAGGCCACCAGGTAATACTCGCCGTCCACCAGCACATAGAAAAAAGTGATCACATAACGGTTTCCGGTTTGGTTTTTTACACCCTCTCCGCTGGAATTTTTAACGGTCTCGTGATACAGCGGGGGACATTTGTCAATCACAATAGGATTTCCAAGGCGCATCCCTTTGGCTAACGGACGAACCGCTTTGTTTGCGCTTTCGTTCGTCAGCCCAAGTTCTTTCTCGGCCCTGGTAGCAGAATCAGTACTGCCATCCCGTGGTATGCCCGGCAGCGCTGCTGGGGTCGGCGGGGGAGGAGGCTTCCTGGGGACTCCGTCCGCCTTGAACTTCTTCATCGTGGCCTGCATACTGTTCAGGACTTTCTCCCATATCTTATCGTCTGCATATTCTTCCGAGAGCAGCGCGGTCAGCCCTGGGGGATAGCCGTTCTCCACCGCGTACTTCCTCGCGAAGTACACAAGCGCGTAGGGATCGGCATCCTTTCCGGTTGCATAAAAATATCTCGAGAAGCCGTCCCATACTTGCTGGAAAAACTCGTCTACCTGTTGGCGCTCAAGATCGGTATACAGCATCAGGTTTTGGTCTCAATGGGCTCGATGACCGAGGCCAGGATGGTGGTCAGCTTGGCCATGCCCTCCGCCGGCGGCTGCTGGCTGGCCCTGGCGTAGATCTCATATTTGGCGCTCTTGTCCGTGGTGCGGGTGTGCTCGCTCTGAGCGGTGACCGAGCCGGACAGGCTGGCGGTAAAGCCCCAGGCGCTGTAGCCGAATTCGCTCTGGGCCTCTTCGGTCAGGCTGTTGGAGTCCACCGTCTGATCCCGCACCTCCATGGTGAAGCGGACCGTAGTCTCATCCATGGTGAAGGCGGGCACCGGCACCAGGGACAGCAGGGGGGCCTCCACCTTAATCGGCACCGTCTTGGGTTCACCGTTGTTGATGACCACGCGGTTCAGGGTGAAGGTGATGGTCTTGGCCTTGCGAACGGACGTGTCGCCGTCCTTCGTATCCTCAAAGGCCAGCTTGAAGAGGTAGTCAAGATAGACCTCGCACAGCGCGGCCTGGCCCTTCGCCACCTCTAAGATGGGCTGGCAGACCAGCAGCCCCAGCGGCAGACCGGTGAATTCACGGGCAATGTCACTCATGTGTTTTCCTCCTTATGATTGGTTTTACAGAACTTTCTGGACATTCAGATCCAGGCGGGCAATACCCTCGGCCGGCGGGGCGGCCTTAAAGGTGAACTCCGCTTCGCCCGGGCTTTTCATGCCGTCCTCCCCGCCGGCGGGACACGCCTCCACAAGCAGGACGTTGTCCTCCGCGCGCAGCTGCGTTTTGATTGGCACCCGTACCGTGACGGAATCCAGCCCCATGGCCTGATGCCGGAGCAGGGCGGCCACGGGCACGTCCACCGATTTCAGATCCATCCCCTCGCCGGCGGGCAGCTTCAGCCGTCGGGTGAGGGGAACTTCGCAGCTGCCCGACGAATCGTTGACGGTTTCAAAGCACCGGAAAAACGCCTCTGCCGCCTCCCGTTCCAGATGTCCCTGCGCCTCCTGGATGGAGCGGCCAAGCTGTTCGACCAGCGTTTCAAACGGAATATACATTTCCAGTCCTCCTCTTTTGTTCATTGGTTACCCCGCGGTTCGAATCGCGCATACCCGCTCGGAGGGGATGCTGTAGCGGCTCATCAGCGCGGTCAGGTCGGAGCCGACCTCCACGATGGTGTGGCCGTCCTGACCCTTCAGCGGCGACCAGACGGCATACCGCCCCAGAACCTGCTCCACGTCCTCCACGGTAACGGTGCGATCTGCCCCAAGGTCAGTGATAAAGGTTTTCCCGCCCATCAGACGGACCCATTCATCCATACATCTCACCCCCTCTTCTATGGTTGTCCCGAAGTTCATTAAACAATATGTTTGCCAGTCCAAGCTTATGCCACACAAAATGAAAAATGGGAGAAGAGGGCTGACCGCCCTCTTCTCTCGTTTCGTTTTTACCCGACATACTTTTCCAGGAATGTCTCCACCGTGGCCCAGTACAGCTCCGGGTCGGTCCAGGACGCCCCGCCGTGGCCAGCGCCGGGGACGGACAGCCGCTCCTTCTCGGCGCTGGCGCAGGCATCGTATACCACGTCCAGCATGGCGTAGGGGACAAAGGTGTCGTCCTCCCCGTGGATGAACAGCATGGGCAGGGAGGCTTTTTTGAGCTGCTCCACCGCCGACGCCTCTTTGAAGCCGAACCCCGCCCGTACCTGGGTCACCAGCGAAGCCGCGTCCAGCACCGGGAAGGTGGGCAGGCCGAACATCTCCTGGAGCTGGCCGGCGAACTCGTCCCAGACGGAGGAGTAGCCGCAGTCCTCGATGATACACTTCACGTTGGCGGGCAGCTCCTCTCCGGCGGTCATCATCACCGTGGCCCCGCCCATGGAGATGCCGAACAGCACGATTTCCGCTTCCGGGTCCTGTTCCACCAGGGTGTTTACCCAGTCCACGATGTCCAGGCGCTCCAGCCAGCCCATGCTGGCGTACCGGCCCCCGCTTTGCTCGTGGGCCCGGGCGGCGGGGGCGAGGATGTTGAAGCCCAGCTCATAGAAGTGGGCGGCGGACCAGCCCATGTACTGGGGGATGCTGCCATA
The DNA here is from genome assembly GCA_029067025.1 of Oscillospiraceae bacterium. GTDB lineage: Bacteria > Bacillota > Clostridia > Oscillospirales > Oscillospiraceae > Enterenecus. Next base: position 7,773 of record JAIEFH010000273.1, read on the forward strand.
GCCGTGGCAGCCCACCACATATTTGTGGCTTTCCTCCTCCTGGGCCAGGTACAGGGCGTGGAGCTTCAGCCCGTCCCGGCTCTCAAGCCAGCGGTCCTCACTGTTCTCATCCAGCCAGGCGCTCTCCCCCTCCAGGGGCCACTCCTGGCTGCCGTCGATCATCCCGCCGAACTGGGGGTCCAGGGCGAAGCGGAACAGGTAATTGCCCGCGAAGAGGAGCGCCCCGGCCAGCAGCACTGCCAGCACGGCCGTAGCAATGAGGGCGATCCTGCCCCTGCGGCGCTGTCGAATGGATTGTTCCATGGTCATGCCTCCATCAGAATGGCCTTCACCCGGTTCAAATCCATGGCCTCCAGCACATGGTCGGCCTGGGGGAGTGGTTCCTTGGGGGAGATGTTGGAGCGGATATAGACGGTGGACAGCCCCACCGCCTGGGCGCCCCGGATGTCGCACGCCCCGTCATTGCCCACCATCACCGCGGTTTCGGCCGGGATGGCGTGATCCTGGAGCAGGGCCTGGAAAAAGTGGGGATCGGGCTTTTTGCAGCCGTAGTCGGAGGAGAGATAGATCCCGTCGAACAGGGGGGTGAGCCCCAGTTGATCCAGCTCCCACCGGGTGAAGATGGCCTGGGCGTTGGACAGCAGCCAGACCCCCCGGCCTGACGCCCTCAGCGCCCGCAGAAGCTCCGCCGCCCCGTCGTACAGGCGGATGTACTGGGTGGACTGCTGCCGGAACTCCAGTCCGGTCTGAACAGCCAGCTCCATGCCGGCGTCCACCCCCCGCTCCCGGTACAGGGCCTGAAAGACCCGCTCAATCTGGATCTCCGGGTGGGCCTCATGGGCGTCCCCGCCCGAGGACGCGCCGCCCTCCAGCTCACCCACCAGGCGTAAGTAGGCCGCTTGCAGCTCCTCCGGCTGCCAGGGGGCGCCATGGCGGCGGTAATAGTCCGCCATATGGGCCCACAGCTGCGGGGAGTTCTCCTCTGTGTGGATGTCCGCCAAAGTGCCGTACAGGTCAAAAATGCAGTTTTGATAGTTCATTGAATCCCACCTCCGTGGCGCAGCACTTTGATCTCCCGGTAGGGTTTGTCATAACCGGCGTGGACGATTTCGGTGTCCACGCCGCCGTCCTCCCGGACGGTGAAGCGGTAGTGGTGGTATTTGCCCTCCCGGTAGCCGAAGCTCTCGCCGTCGTCCAGGTAGTGGTCGTATGCGCCTTGGCCGGGGAACACGTCCAGCAGCAGCGTGTCCGCCTCTGCCTCGCCCACATAGGACTGGGGCGGGGCCATGGGGATGGCGCTGCCCGCCTTCACATAGATGGGGCATACATCCAGCGGGGCCTCCCGGATGAACCACACCGGGCCGGCCAGCTTTTCCCCTGTCCAGTAGTCGTACCAATCGCCCTGGGGGAGGTAGACCATGCGGCGCCGAGCACCCTGCTGGACCACCGGGGCCACCAGAACCCGTTTGCCCACCATAAACTGGTCGTTGCAGGTGCGGGCGGTCTCGTCGTCCGGGTAGTGGAACACCAGGGGGCGGAGGATGGGCGCGCCGGTGCGCTCCTCCTCATAGAACAGGTCATAGAGATAGGGCAGCCACTGGTAGCGCAGCTTGACGTATTTGCGGTAGATGTCCAGCACCTCAGACCCGAACTGCCAGGGCTCCTGGGGCCGGGTGCCCAGGGCGGCGTGATTGCGGAACAGGGGGGAGAAGCAGGCGGCCTGCACCCAGCGCGTCAGCAGCTCCGGCGTGGTGTCGGAGCCGAAGCCGCCCAGGTCGGTGCCCGCGAAGGGGAGCCCGGACAGGCCCAGGTTGCAAAGCTGGGGGATGACCATTTGGAGGTGGGCCCAGAGGCTGTGGTTGTCCCCTGTCCAGACGGTGGAATACTTCTGTGACCCGGCGTAGCAGGCCCGGGTGATGACAAAGGGCCGCCGCCCGTCCGCCGCCTTCAGCCCCTCGTAGGCGGCCTGGGACATGAAGTGGCCGTAGACGTTGTGGAGCTCGGCATGGGTGGCCTTGCGCTCCCCGTCGGAGAACACCACGTCGTCGGGGAGGGGGCCTTTGAAGCTGGCGGGCTCGTTCATGTCGTTCCAGATGCCCCGCACGCCCAGCTCCACCAGGAACTTCTCATGCTCCCCCCACCATTTCCGCACGGCGGGATTGCCGAAGTCGGGGTAGGCGGCGTCTCCGGGCCAGACGGCGTTGATGTAGACCTCACCCTCGGGGGTTTTGGCGAAGTAACCCTGCTCCACCCCTTCGTCATAGACGGGGTAACCGGCCTCCTGCTTCACGCCTGGGTCGTTGATGACCACCGGCTTGAAGCCCTGCTCCGCCAGGCTGGACAGGAAGCCCTTGGGGTCGCCGTGATAGCGCTCCTGGTTCCAGGTGAATACCTTGTAGTCCTGCATATAGTCGATGTCGAAGTGGATGGCATCGCAGGGGATGTCATTGCTCCGCATCCCGTCCGCGATGGCCTGCACGTCCTCCTGGGTCATGTAGCCCCAGCGGGACTGGTGGTAGCCCAGCGTCCACTTCTGGGGCAAGGGGTAGGTGCCGGTGAGATAGGTATACCGCTCCAGCACCTGGGGCAGGCCGTCGCCGGCGATGTAGTAGTAGTCCAGATTGCCTCCGGCGGCCCCGAACCAGTAGTAGTCCTCCGACTCCTGGCCCATGTTGAACCAGGAGCGGAAGGTGTTGTCCATAAAGATGCCGTAGGCGTGGTCGTCCGTCAGGGACATGAAGAAGGGGACGGTCTTGTACAGCGCTTTGAAGCTGTCCACATGGGGGTCGGGGTTGTCCGTGTTCCACATCTCATAGTCATAGCCCCGCTTGTCCAGGAAGCCGGTTTTGTCCCCCAGACCGTAGAAGTGTTCGCCGGCCCCCAGCTTCTTCACCACCTCAAAGGCACGGGCGGGCTCCTGGAGCCGCGCGCCGTGGCCCTCGGCGATGAGCAGCTTGGCCCGCTCCGGGGTGATCCGCTCCAGGGGGCGGCGCTTGCCCCGGTAATCCATGCACACCTCATTGCCGTCCCGGTCAAAGAAGTCCACGTAGAACCCGTCGCTCACCCGGACGTGAACCTCGTCCGTCTCCATCCACAGGCCGTCGTCCCGGCGCTGGGCGGTGAAGGGGACGGGCCGGGTCTTGTCCCCCTCGATGGCCTTGGAGCGGTGGTCGGGGGAGGCCAGCGGGGCGAATATGTTGACGATGCCGGGGGCCACCAGCTCGATTTTAGCCGCTCCGCCCTCAAAGCTCAAATCAACCGTCTGGCCGGACAGGGTGTAGCTTTTTAATGCGCCAAAATTCATATGGTCTGCTCCTTTCATATTGCCGCCAGCGGCTCAGGAAACCGCCCCTCCAATACATCATACACCCGCAGAAGCTCGCCCACGCTCCACGCCTGGGCAAAGCAGCCCTTGGAGGCGGTAGGGTTGGCCCCGTCGTAGATCTCGGGGAGCTGGCCCACGCAGCCCTCCCGCAGGGCGCTTTGGAGCGCTTCCAACTGCCGCCGGACGGTGTCCTTTGCCTGCTGGGAATAGTCATTCACCTTTAAGTAGGCCAGGTAGTAGCCCCCCAGCGGGAACGCCCACACGGTGCCCTGGTGATAGGCCAGATCCCGCTCCAGACGATCCCCGCCGTAGAAGGGCTTGAACTCCGGGTCGGAGGGATCCAGCGTGCGCAGTCCATAGGGAGTGTACAGCTTTTCAAACACGGTGTCAACCACCTGTCTTTCCTGCTCTGGGGGGAGGATGGAGAAGGGGAGGGATACCGCCCAGATCTGGTTGCAGCGGATCTGGCTGTCGGCCTTTGTACCCGACAGCACGTCCCGCAGGCAGCCCAGTTCGGGGTTCCAGAACTTCTCCCGGAAGCTGGCCTGGGTGCGCTTCGCCATGGCAGCGTACCGGGAGCCGTCCCCTTTCCCCAGCAGTGTTTCCAGGTGCTCCATGATCCGCAGGGCGTTGTACCAGTAGGCGTTGATCTCCACCGGCTTGCCGTGGCGGGGGGTGGGCAGGATGCCGTCCACGTTCACGTCCATCCAGGTCACCTGATCGTAGCCGCTGCCCGCGGAGATGAGGCCGTCGTCGTCCATGCGGATGGCGAAATCCGTCCCCTTTTCGTACCAGTCCACGATGTCCGCCATGGCATCGTAGGCGCGCAGGGCAAACTCCCGGTCGCCAGTGCGGCCGCAATAGTCGTAGACGGACAGGATGAACAGCAGCGCCGCGTCCACCGTGTTGTACCGGGGAGCGTCCTGCCCCTCGGGGAACAGGTTGGGCATGAGGCCCCGATGGCAGTAGGCCAGGAAGGTCTCCAGGATGCTTCGGGCGTCGTCATACCGCCGGGTGGACAGACAGCAGCCGCCCAGGGCGATCATGGTGTCCCGCCCCCAGTCCTCGAAGAAGGGGAAGCCCGCCAGGATGGTCTGCTTGCCGGTGGAGGCCCGGTAAGAGACAAATTGGTGGGCGGCCAGGGCCAGGGCCTGGGCGGTATCGTCCGCAAAGCCCGCCTGTTCCTCCAGCCCACGGCGCTCCCGTTCCACCCGGTCAAAGACCTCCGCTGCCGCAGGCAGCGCCTGATCGAGGCCGTACACCGCCTCCAGCGTGCCATGCCCGCCGGGGGCGACGGTGAGAGAGAGGCGGTGGTTGACGGCGGCCCACCCGGCGGCGGGCTTGCCGTCCATCACGTCATAGGCGTAGTAGAACGGCCCCCGCAGCTCCTGCTCCAGCGGCTCCACGCTGCCGGTAGTCTGGAAGTACAGGCTGCGGCCCGCTGAGCGCACGCAGTTCCCCTCCAGGGTGAACCGCTGATCGGGAGCCAGCTCCTCCCCCTTGGGGACGAAGCGCAGATGGGGGGTCACCCGGAGGGTGGCCGTCTCCCGGCTGCGGTTCCAGACCTCATAGACGATGGCCACGGTGTTCTCTCCCGGGGCCAAGGCCAGGGACTTGACCACCTCCACGCCGTCCGCCAGCCAGCTCCACTGGGGATAGTCCCGGAAGGTGAAGCCGGACAGGAAGCGCCAGCCGTCCTCCCGGAGGCTGTGGTCCTCAAAATCCTGGCTGGACAGGACGCGGGTGTTGTTCCCCTGGACCAGCGCCTCTTCCAGCCGTTGGATCATCTGCACCCGGTGGTTGGGGGAGTGGTCGCAGGCCATCAGCACCCCGTGCTCGATCCGGGCGCAGGAGCCGATGGCGGTGAGGGAGGAAAAGCCGCCCAGACCGTTTGTCATGAGATAGCAGGTCTCCTCCCCCCGTTCAAAGGTGCTCCAATCCTGCTTTCCGTATATAAATTTCATGAAAATCCCTCTTTCCCTGAGAAAAGGGCCGACCCGACCCGCAAAATGGGTCGGATCAGCCCTTTGTTCCGATCATATCTCAGCTATCTTCCCGCAGGAGCAGCATCCCGCTGTGGGCGGGGACGCGCACCGACTGGCCGGATACGGTTGTGTGCTGGTCGGCGCACTGCCCGTCCGCCCGGACGATCCAGCCGCCCACGGGCAGCGGGGCGGAAAATTCCTTGCCTGAAGCGTTGTAGATCACCATCAGGCGCTCCCCCGCGGGCCCACCGCCCTCCACCTGGAAGGACACAACCCCGGGACAGTGGACGGTCTGCTCCGCCACCCTGTCCGCCGCGCCGGCTGATTTGGCGCACAGGCCGGGCAGGGACTTGCGCAGGCGGATGAGCTGCCGGTAGTAGTCCGTTAGGGCGCCAAACCGCTCGGCCCGCTCCCAGCAGAGCATATTGAGCTCCGGGGGAGAGCAGTAGCTGTTTCCGTCGCCCAGCTTGGTGCGGCCGAATTCCTCTCCGGCCTGCATAAACAGACGGCCCAGACAGGTGAAGTAGATGAAAGCGGCCAGCTTGTTCCGCTCCAGAATGTCCGCCCGGAGCTTGTGGAAATCAGCCGGTTCCGGCCCTTCCGGCAGGCACATGACCAGCTTATCCCACAATGTGAAGTTATCGTGGGCAGAGACATAGTTGATTACCTGGGCGCAGCTCCGGGGCTGGAACTCCGGGCTTCCCTCGTGCCAGCCGGCAGCGGCATGGAGGATGGTCTGCTCAAAGTCCTCCCCGCCGTTGACAAAGCCGGGAACCGTCTCTTTGAAAGAGTCGCCCTTGATGGCGTCCCGGGTCAGGTCGCAGAACGCGCCCACGCCGGGGTTCAGCAGACCCACGTGCTCTTTCAGCGCGGGGTGGGTGCCCGGCTCCATGGGGGAGTTCGCCGCCCGCCAGGGCTCGCCGTACATCAGCTTTTCCCCGGGGCCGAAGGCGGCGTCCAGCTCCTGCCGGATGCGGTTCATCAGCTCCACCGTCAAAAGACCCATCAGGTCAAAGCGAAAGCCGTCGATATGATATTCCCGCGCCCAGTACAGCACGGATTGGACGATGTAATTGTCCGCCATAGCCCGGCCTGCCGCGATGTCGTTGCCGCAGGCGGAGCCGGCGGACAACGAGCCATCTTTGTTCCGGCGGTAGTAATACCCCGGCGCGGTGCGCTCCAGCCAGGAGTCCGCGTGGAAGGTGTGGTTATATACCACATCCATCACCACCCGCAGCCCGCTCTGGTGGAGGGCCTGGATCATCTCCTTGCACTCCCGGACGCGGGCCGCGCCGTCGGAGGGATCGGTGGAATAACTGCCCTCGGGCACGTTGTAGTTCACCGGGTCGTAGCCCCAGTTGAACTGCTTATCGTCCCCGGCCTCATCCACCGAGCCGAAGTCAAAGATGGGCATCAGCTGGACGTGGGTGACGCCCAAGGAGCGCAGATGATCCATACAGCGGGGGGGCTGCCCGTCCAACCTGAGGGCGGAAAACGCCTTGTACTTTCCCCGGTACTCGGGGGGCACTCCGCTGTCCGGGTCGTAGGAGAAGTCCTTGACGTGCAGCTCATAGATGATCTGCTCCGGCTGGGCGGGGGGCGGGGCGTCCTGGGCCCAGCCCTCCGGGTCGGTGCGGGACAGGTCTACCGCCATGCTGCGCGCGCCGTTGCGGCCACAGGCCACGGCATAGGGGTCGGCGGTGCGGGCACGGCGTCCGTCCACCCACACAGCGTAGTCATAGAAGACCCCGTGGAGGTTTTCCTCCACCGCCAGCGACCAGACGCCCCGGTCACCCCGGCTGAGTGGGCGGGTTTCATAGGCGTCGGAGGTGTCATCCCGGTACAGGGACAGCTCTATCCGCTCCGCCTCCGGGCTCCACACCTTGAATACGGTGCGTTCCCTGGCGCAGACGGCGCCCAGATCCGCTTCGTCATATCGGTATTGCGCGTCGAATCGCGCATCATATTTGGTTTGTTTGATTGATTCCACAGTTGATCTCCAATATTGGTCGTCAGGTTGTCAGGGCATAAAAGAGGGCATGGCCCGCGCCTCTCCATAGTTCAAAGGGGAACCGCGAACCATGCCCTTTGGGTCTTGTAAGCTAAGAGCAAAAATCGTCGAGCGGATCTGTCCAGTCTTATGATATGTTATGCGTAAGGCATGGACAGGGGCTGGGCTGAAAAAGCGTCAGCCCTTGACAGCGCCGGACACGCCCTCCACGTAGTACTTCTGCGTCAGGGTGAACAGAATGGCGATGGGGATGGAGATCATGACACAGCCCGCGTAGAACTGGGTGTAGAAGTACTCCACATACTCCTGCTCCAGCATGGTCCACAGCCCGATGGCGATGGTGTAGAACTGGGTGTCCTGGCCCATGATGACCCTGGCGAAGATATAGTCCACCCAGGGGCCCATGAAGGCGGTCAGCAGGGTGTAGGTGATGATGGGCTTGGACAGGGGCAGGGTGACGTGGATCAGGGTCTGCCACTTGGTGGCGCCGTCAATATAGGCGGCCTCGTCAATGGCCTTGGGGATGGTGTCCAGGAAGCCCTTGGCGATATAGAACCCCAATCCGGCGCCTCCTGAATAGACCAGGACAAGCGCGACCTGCTTCAGGAGGCCGGTCTCCAGGAAGCCCAGGCCCTTGAGGATGTAGTACACGGCGATCATGGACATGAAGCCGGGGAACATACCCAGGATCATAGCCAGGTTCATGAAGGGCTTGCGCAGGCGGAAACGCAGGCGGCTCATGCAGTAGGCCACGCAGACGGTGAAGAAAGCGGCGATGATGGTGCTGATGATGGCGATGATCAGCGTGTTCAGGAACCAGCGCTTGAAGTCGATCATGCTGTTGGTGGCGTTGAACAGGTTGACATAGTTATCAATGGTGAAGCCCTTGGGCCAGATATAGCTCTTGTAGGAGCCGCCCTCCGCGCGGAACGAGGTCAGGATGACATAGAAGATGGGCAGCACCCAGATGACGCCGAGGACGGCCAGCAGAACGTGACAGAGCACGTTTGAAATCATTTTCCTTTGTTTCATTATTGGAACGCCCCCTCATCCTTGTATGCGCCGGTCTGGTGGTAGGTGAGCAGCGCTGTGACCGCCAGCACAATAAAGGTCATAATGCCGATCACGGAGCCGATGTTGTAGTCCTTCTGGGTGATGGTCAACCGATACAGCCAGGTGATGAGCAGATCGGTCTTGCCCGCGAAGTAGTAGTCCAGCGAGTCCGGCCCGCCGCCGCTCAGCAGGAAGATCACGTTGAAGTTGTTGATGTTCCCGGTGAAGGAGGTAATCAGATTGGGCGTCATAACAAACAGCATATAGGGCAGGGTGATTTTGCGGAAAATAGTGGGCGGATTGGCGCCGTCAATGCGGGCGGCCTCATACAGCTCGCCGGGAATGTTCTGCAAAATACCCGTAGTAGACAGCATAGTGTAGGGGATACCGATCCACATATTGATGCAGATGATGGTAACTTTGGCGTATGTCGCGTTGGTGAAGAAGGGAACCGAATCCGTGGCCCCGATCAGGCCAACCAACCTCAGCAGGACGTTCACCGGGCCGTTGGTGTTGAAGATGGTGCGCATACTCAGCAGGGTGACGAACTGGGGCACGGCGATGGACAGCACGAACACGAAGCGCCAGAAGCCCTTGGCGCGGGTGTCCTTGCGGTTGATGAGCAGAGCCAGCAGCATACCCAGGATAAAGTTGCTGAAGGTGGCGCACACGGCCCAGATCAGCGTCCAGCCCAGCACCGGCCAGAAGGTGGCGGCCAGCTTGCTGCCGTTGGTAAACAGCTGGGCGAAGTTGGACAGCCCCACCCAGCCGAACAGGTTTCCGGGAGGCTGGTGGTCGCGGTCATAGCTGGTGAAAGCGATCAGGATCATGAAGATCAGCGGGATGATGGTGAATGCCAGGATGCCGAAGGAGGGGAAGGCCATCAGCAGGCCGTGGATGTTCTCCTCCAGCAGGGAGTGCAGGTCGTCCTTAAAGGTGGGGATGTGCATACCCCGCTCCTTGCGCTTCTGGGTGCAGTAGGCGCTCTTCATGGACATATAGGCCACGGCGATGACAATGGCCGTCAGCACAATGGTGATCACGCCGTACAGCATACACAGCATGGAGTTGTCGCCATGGGTGTACTCGAAGATGCCAAGGGCCTCGTTAAAGACCTCTTCCTGCGTCTTGGTGCCCAGGGTGAGGAAGTTGCCCAGAGCGGCCGCCCCGAAGCGGACCATATAGAAGATGTAGCCAACCTCGATGACCAGCAGAAGAAGGCCGCGGATGATCTGCTTGTTGATCAGGTTGCCCAGACCAAAGATGAGAAAGGACAGCTTGGAAATGACATCGCTCTCACGGATGACCTGAGAGGGACGCGCGGTGTTGGGCAGTACGGCGCGCCGCACCGGCGCGTCGGCGCTGCCCGGGTTAGTTTTCTTCGTCTCCATAGATTTTCTCGACCCCCCTGTATTGAATCACGGCGGGGACACCAAATGGACAGCATCCCCGCCGCTTTTATGGACGGCAGTCCCGCCTGCGGTTCAGCGGGCGATGTGGGCCGGCCCACATCGATGAAAAAGCCATAGCTTTTTCATCGGATTCATATTCATTTTAGCCTGTTCTTACTCCGCGGTCATGGCGGCGACAAAGGTGTCCAGCTTGGCCTGGGCGTTATCCTTGGTGATCTCCTTGCTGCGGATCTCGGTGGGGATGGCGCCGGCGTAGGTCCAGTACCGGGCGGAGAAGGTGGTGCTGGTGGGCTGCATCACGCTGCAGTTGTTGGACTCCTCCACCAGGACGGTGGCCAGTTCGTTGGCCTTCACGGCGTCGGAGTTGGCGGCGTCGTTGTGGGTGGGGATCTGAGCGGACTTCTCAAAGCGCAGGGTCTGGTTCTCCCCGTTGCCCAGGAAGGCGGCGAAAGCCACGGCGGCGGCGGGGTTCTTGGACTTGGCGTTGACGCCGATGCACTTGGAGCCGTAGAAGCCCAGCAGCTGATGGTCGGTGCCGTCGGGATTGAAGGTGGGGATGACAGCCAGGCCCAGGTCGTCGCCCAGGACATCGTGATAGCTGTCATAGTTCCAGGCGCCGTCCCACCAAGCGCCCAGGCGGTGGTCGCCGATCAGCTCGGACACGGCGATCTCGCCGTCAAAGGCGCACT
>JAIEFH010000274.1 GCA_029067025.1 Oscillospiraceae bacterium
CTTTGTTCATGGCAGTAAATCTTTTATTATCGTCAGGGGCGGGTATGCGGTGGAAAGAGAGGTTGACAGATCATACCCCCGCTGCAAACGCTTTTGAGCAATTCCTTGATAACACCTACGATAACGACTTTATGAAAAAGAACTATCCAAACATGAAGTTTTTGGGTTAAGAAGGGACGAGGACTATGCGGATATCCTAATATCAGGCTGTAATCCCCAGCGAGTGCGGCAGAAATTTCTCATGCGGAACAGCAAATCGGGATCTATGGAGACAAGCGGCTATGAACATTAAGGTATGCGAACTTAGCAAAGATATGGCAGAGGATTATATTGTGGTTCAAAGAAACCGCCGGCAGGGTTCCTCTGCCGGCGGTCTTTTATTTTTCTGCGTTCTTCTTTTTGCGGTTCGGAAAATAGTCCTCCATCCACCGTTTATACTCATCCACGGTGAGTTTTCCTGCCTCGCAGTCATCCCGTAAACGCATAGCTTCATACTGCCACTTTTTGAACTCGTCCTCCTTGATCTGCCGCACCTTTTTGCGGGCGGCGTAGCGGCGGTAATATCGGTCATATACCCCCAGGGCAGGGCGGTCAGCGGCCTTTTCCTTGAAGTTCTCCTGCGCCGCCAGCTCCCGGCAGGTCCGGTTGCACCATTCCTCCATGCGGTCACAGTACCGGGGGTTGAACTTTCCCTTCTCGAGCCGGATCGGGATGAAAGGCTCTCTAATTTGGAACGAAGGTCGCTTTACTATTTCACCGGGAAATACGCAGTGGAAGAGGAAGGGAGCGATGAGGATATCTACCATTCCACATGATGCTGAATGTCCATATAAGCTGTGCATCAGCTTCAATGGCACTCCTTCCGCTTTGCAATGGCTGCTTGTTCCTCGGGAAGATTTTTCTCCACGGTCCACAAGAAAATCAGCAGGGCGCAGATGGCATAACCCACGGTTTCCACCCAGATGTAGCTGATTGAGATGGCTCTCTGGGCAGCGACACTTTGACCAAGGGTATTTAAAGCTACATCAGCATTCTGGTTATAGCCGCTAATGCCCAAAATACCGCTAAAAATGGCGTTGCAAATAGGGGTTCCGGCCACCATCAGGGCATTGTATGAACTATTACACCATCCAGCTCCAGTCTACCTTTGCAAGTCGGGGTATCCGGGTCAACGCTGTGATGCCCGGCTCCACCGACACAGGTCTGACAGGTGAATTCACACAAATGTCTGGCGGTGAAGAAGCCCTGCTGAGCCATACGGGCTACGCCAAACGACTGGCCGAGTCCAAAGAGATGGCTGAGCCCATTGTATTTTTGAATAGCAATATGGCATCTTATATCTCTGGTGAGCTGCTCATCGTTGATTACGGCTGCGTCGCCGAGGAAACTGCTGGTATCGTGAAGCAGGAGATGGTTGTGGATTTCTCTGCTATTTTGGAGCAGATCAAGCAGCGGGGCAGCAGTAATTGATTTGCTCGTCAGGATAAAACTGTTCTGTCATAGTGGTTTCCCTGTAGGGAATAACTTCATATCAGACCATGCAGTAAAATACTGTAAACACAGCAGGGTGGGTGCCGATTACAATTTGCATCCACCCTGTTTTGTTGGTTCTCATACTTTTTCTGCAGATTCTGGTTTTCTTTCTGATTTAGCTGCCGCAGGTCATCTGCTGTAAATTAGGTGTGTCGCTGCGAGGAAGGGGGTTCCGCGACAGATGGACTGCCGCACTCTTGCTACACCGCTCCCTTTACCCAGTCGGCTACCTTTTGCTTCGACCTGTCTGCCTCACAGCCCCGGATGGCAAGGCCACGCTCCACCTTTGCCCCGGGGCACAGCTTTTTCAGATCGCTCTCGCTGTGTCCCATGCCGCTGCCCTCGTTGGTGCAGAAAGGCAGGATACGTTTCCCCGTTAGATCATACCTCTCCAGAAAGGTAAACATAGCCATGGGCATGGTGCCCCACCAGTTGGGGAAACCCACGAAAATGGTGTCGTAGCCATCCAGACTGTCCAGGTACTCCTTCAGTTCCGGGCGGGCGTTGGCGCGCAGCTCCGCCTGGGCCTCCTGGGTACAGGTGGTGTAATCGGCGGAATAGGGCTTCACCGTGTCCACCTCAAACAGGTCGCCGCCCACCGCGTGCTGGATGAACTCGGCCACGATTTCAGTGTTGCCCTTCTCCAGACTGCGGATGCTGCCGCCCCAGTAGTTCTCTCCCTTACGGGAATAGTAAACGATCAAAATGTTTGCCATTGTAAGGTCCTCCTATTCAATTCAGCGCTCAAATTCCTCTGCCACCTTCACCAGCAGCTCCCGGATGGGCAGATGCTGGGGACAGGCCGTCTCGCATTTCCCGCATTTGACGCAGGCGGAAGCCTTGCCGTTGTTCACGGTGTGGACGTTTTCGTAATAGTAGTCGGTGTTCCAGTTGTGGAAAACCTTCTTGGAATTCATGCAGGCAAACAGGTCGGGGATAGAGATCTTCATGGGGCAGCCGTCGGTGCAGTACCGG
>JAIEFH010000275.1 GCA_029067025.1 Oscillospiraceae bacterium
ACGCCTACAACCTCTATGACGAGAACGGCAAGCTGGTTTCCATCGGCTACTGCTATGAGTGCTACGGCATCATCGTCAACCCCGACCTGATCGAGGCCGCTGGCCACACCATGGACGAGATCAAGAACTTTGACGGCCTGAAGGCCGTGGCCGAGGACATCCACGCCCGCGCCGCCGAGCTGGGCTTCGACGCTTTCAGCTCCTCCGACATGGACGACTCCTCCTCCTGGCGCTTCACCGGCCACATGGCCAACCTCGAGTACTACTACGAGCAGGAAGGCAACACCTGGACCGAGTGCCCCCCCACCATCTCCGGCAAGTATATGGACAACTTCAAGAACCTGTATGACCTGTGCATCAACAACAGCCTGACCGCTCCCACCGACCTGTCCGTGGGCGGCCACGACGCTGAGGCCGAGTTCAAGGACGGCAAAGCCGCCTTCTTCGTCAACGGCTCCTGGGAGTTCCCCGCCGTGTCCGAGGCGGTGCCCAACGCCACCATGATCCCCTACTACTGCGGCGTGTCCGGCGAGGAGAAGGCCGGCCTGAACTGCGGCACTGAGAACTGCTGGGCCATCAACTCCCAGGTGTCCGAGGCCGACCAGAAGGCCACCATGGACTTCATGGTCTGGTGCGTCACCGACCCCGAGGCCAGCCGCATCCTGGTGGACAGCTTCGGCGTCATGCCCTATAAGAACGCCGCCGAGTCCACCAACGGCTTCCTGGCCGACGCCAACGAGTACAGCAACAACGGCTGCTACGTCATGAACTGGGCCACCAACTATCAGCCCAACGTGGACGAGTACCGCGCCGCTCTGGTGTCCGCCCTGAACGCCTACAACGCCGACCAGTCCGACGCCAACTGGGAGAGCGTCCGCGTCGCTTTCGTGGATGGCTGGGCCGCCCAGTATCAGGCCGTCAACGGCTAAGCATCCTCTCGACCCGACTTAGACATATTAATGTGGGGGGGCGGGCGTTCTCGCCCGCCCCACCCTCCGTCTCAGCGCCCCTCATAAGCTGAGGAGCGCTGAGAGAGGGTTCGTACCGCACGACACAAATAGGAAAGGAAGCTGGTATACCTTGAAACGGAAAAAACTAACCCGTGGCAATACCATCCGCCGGTCCACCCGGCGCTGGTTCCCGCTGTTCCTGGGCCCAGTGGTAGCCGCCTTTGTCATCGGCTTTATCTGGCCCTTTATCCAGGGCATTTACCTCTCCTTCTGCCAATTCAAACTGATCAAGGATGCCAAGCCCCTGGGGCTTGACAATCTGTTTGGCAACTACCTCCGGGCCTTCAAAGACGCCAGCTTTACCCACGCCTTCTGGTACACCGCGATGTATGCCGTGGTGTCCCTGGTACTTATCAACGTGCTGGCCTTTGCTGTGGCCTACGCCCTGACCCAGAGCATCAAGGGCAGTAACATCTTCCGCACGGTGTTCTTTATGCCCAACCTCATCGGCGGCATCGTGCTGGGTTACATCTGGTCCATGATCTTCGACGGCATCCTCAGCAGGTTCTCCACCTCCATCGTGCTGGAGTCCAAATACGGCTTCTGGGGCCTGATTATCCTCATGTGCTGGCAGCAGATCGGCTACATGATGATCATCTACATCGCCGGGCTCCAGGCGGTGCCCGAGGATATGCTGGAGGCCGCCCGCATCGACGGCGCCTCCAAGTCTCAGACCCTGTTTAGGGTGACCATCCCCAACGTCATGCCCTCCATCACCATCTGTATGTTCCTGTCCCTGACCAACGGCTTTAAGCTGTTTGACCAGAACCTGGCCCTCACCGCCGGCAAGCCCATCATCACCCAGCCCGGCGGCACCATGATCAAGACCACTGAAATGCTGGCGCTCAACATTTACACCACCTACTACAACTCCAACATCAACGCCCACGGCACGGCCCAGGCGAAGGCGGTTATCTTCTTCATCCTGGTGGCCGGCCTCGGTCTGGCCCAGCTTGCCTACACACGCAAAAAGGAGGTGCAGCAGTAATGAAAGGTCTGGCTTCGGAACGCCGGAACAAAATGATCCTGTCCATCATCCTGAGCGTTATCTGCATCATCTATGTGCTGCCTGTGCTGGCGGTGCTCATCAACTCCTTCAAGCTGAACACCTTTGTCAAGACCGACACCTTTGCGATCCCCCTCCCCGGAAGCGAGATGTGGGCCGGGGTCGATAACTTTGTCAAAGGCATGACCTTCGGCGAGTACCCCTTCTGGGACAGCGTGAAGTACAGTGTGATTATTACTGTGCTGTCCACCGCCCTCATCCTGGTGGGCACCTCCATGGCCGCGTGGTATATCGCTCGGGTGAACTCCCTGTTCTGCAAGATTCTGTACTTCCTGTGCGTGTTCTCCATGGTGGTCCCCTTCCAGATGGTCATGTTCACCCTGTCCAACACCGCGGACCAGCTCAAGCTGAACACCCCCTGGACCATCCCCGTGGTATACCTGGGCTTTGGCGCGGGCCTCGCCATCTTCATGTTCGTAGGCTTCGTCAAGTCCATCCCCCTGGAGATTGAGGAAGCCGCCGCCATCGACGGCTGCGGGCCGGTACGCACCTTCTTTATGGTGGTAGTGCCCATGCTGAAGCCCACCATGATTTCCGTGGGCATCCTGGAGATCATGTGGGTGTGGAACGACTACCTGCTCCCCTACCTGGTGCTGGACCTGGAGAAGTACCGCACCATCACCATCCACATCCAATACCTGAAGGGCAGCTACGGCACCGTGGATCTGGGCGCCACCACGGCCCTGATCCTGCTGTCCATCATCCCGGTCATCGTGTTCTACCTCACCTGTCAGAAGCACATCATCAAGGGCGTCGCCGCCGGCGCGGTGAAGGGCTAAGGCTTTCATCCCCCGCTGGGGCGGGATCTCCATAAAAAGGGGTTGCAATCAAAGGCGCGAATGGAGTAAAATAGTTGATCGGAACAGGAGGGACGCGAATGACCATCAAAGATATCGCCCGTATATCCGGCGTGGGTGTGGCCACCGTGTCCCGTGTACTCAACGGCCACCCCGATGTCAGTGAGGAAACCCGTCAGAAGGTAATGGCGATCATAGAGGAGCGTGGCTTCCAGCCCAACGCCAATGCCAAGCACCTCAAGCAGCGGGCCCGTTCCAGCATCGCCATTATCGTCAAAGGCACCATGAATATGCTCTTTGCCGACATGGTGGAAAAGCTCCTGTCCCTACTGAGAGAAGCGGGGCAGGACACCGCTGTCTACTACCTGGACGAGGATGCCAACGAGGTGGTCTACGCACTCCAACTGTGCCGGGAGCGCCGCCCTATGGGTATGCTGTTCCTGGGGGGTGACCGCGAACTGTTTCAGTCTGAATTTCGGGGAATCACGATTCCCTGCGTATTGCTGACCAATACCGCCGTAGACCTGGGGTTTGACAACCTGTCCTCCGTCACCACCGACGACCGGGAGGCCTCCCGTCAAGCGGTGCGGTTTTTGGCGGAGAAGGGCCACCGCCGCATCGGGATATTAGGGGGCAACTGGTCCTGCTTTCAGATCGGCTACAGCCGTTATCTGGGCTGCCAGCAGGCTTGTCAGGAGTTGGAACTCCCCTTCGACGGAGAATCCCAGTGTGAGCCGTGCCGCTACTCCCTGGAGGACGGCTACACCGCCGCCCGGGTGCTGTTGGAGCGCTGTCCTGACCTGACCGCCGTTTTCGCCGTCAGCGATGTAATAGCCTTGGGAGCCATTCGAGCCCTGCATGATTTGGGCAAGCGGGTTCCTGAGGACATCTCCGTCATGGGCTACGACGGCGTGGCCATTGGGCAGTACTCCCTGCCCCGGCTGGCCACCGTCCGCCAGGATACCCAGCAGCTGGCTGAACGCGGGGTGGAGGCCCTCCTCCGCAGCATCCAGCGCCGAAGTCCCCCGGTGCATGAGATGATTCCCTTCCAGCTAATCGAGGGGGAGAGCGTTGCGCAACTTAGCTGATGAAAGGGCCGCCTGCGGGCGGCCCTTTCTCCTACAGGGAAACGATGGTTCCGTCGTGAAAAAAGCAGGTGTATCAGCGCCTGCTTAATGGGTAAAAAGTCAAGAAATGAGGTATCTTTATGGCAAAGAATACAGCAAAAAAGTACCGCAATCAGGTTATGTATTCGGTATTTGTCCGCAACCACAGCCAGGAGGGCACCTTTGAGGCTGTCTGCCGGGATCTGGAGCGGATCAAGTCCCTGGGTGTGGACATCATCTGGCTGATGCCCATCCATCCCATCGGCGAGAAGGCCCGCAAGGGCACGATAGGCAGCCCTTACGCCATTTCCGATTACCGCGCGGTCAATCCGGACTATGGCACCCTGGAGGACTTCCGGCATCTGACCGATGAGATCCATCGGCTGGGCATGAAGTGCATCATTGATGTCGTGTATAATCACACCTCGCCGGATTCCTGG
Organism: Oscillospiraceae bacterium; assembly: GCA_029067025.1. GTDB lineage: Bacteria > Bacillota > Clostridia > Oscillospirales > Oscillospiraceae > Enterenecus. The sequence continues at coordinate 4,420 of JAIEFH010000275.1, forward strand.
CTGGTTCGGAACCATCCAGAGTGGTTCTATCATAAGCCCGACGGAAGCTTGGGCAACCATGTCGGAGAGTGGACTGACATTGTGGACCTGGACTACACCAACCCCGGTCTGTGGGATTACCAGATCGAGACATTAAAACACTGGGCCTCCATGGTGGACGGCTTCCGATGTGACGTGGCCTCCCTGGTGCCCCTGGACTTCTGGCATGTCTATTATACACATCTCCGAGCCCACGAGACATCTC
>JAIEFH010000276.1 GCA_029067025.1 Oscillospiraceae bacterium
GGCCTCCATGGAGGGCGCAGCCTTGCTGCTGGGCACCTTGGTGCTGGGGGTGGCGGGGACGCTGGCCTGCTCCCGGCTGCTGTCCGCCACCGTCCTCAAGGGGATGCCCTCCTCCTTTGCCCTGGAGCTGCCCCCCTTCCGCAAGCCCCGGGTGGGAGAGGTCGTCGTCCGGTCGGTGCTGGACCGTACCCTGTTCGTGCTGGGCCGGGCGGTGTCGGTAGCGGCTCCTGCCGGAGCCGTTATCTGGCTGACCGCCAACGTCACCGTGGGGGATGCCTCTCTGCTGGCCCACTGCACCGGCTTTTTGGATCCCTTCGCCCGGCTGTTTGGGCTGGACGGGGTGATTTTGATGGCATTTATCCTGGGCTGGCCCGCCAACGAGATCGTACTGCCGGTGATGCTCATGGCGTACCTGGCCACCGGAAGCCTGGTGGAGTTCGACGACCTCACCGCCCTGGGCCAGCTCCTGACCCAGCACGGCTGGACTTGGCTGACGGCAGTGTGTACCATGCTGTTCTCCCTGTTCCACTGGCCCTGCTCCACTACCTGCCTGACCGTCTACAAGGAGACGGGCAGCGTGAAGTGGACGGCGCTGGCCATTGCCCTGCCCACGGCGCTGGGGCTGGGGCTGTGCCTGTGTGTGACCACACTGGCCCGGGTGCTGGGGCTGGCGTAAACACAATCGCGGCGGGGAAGTCCTCGCCGCGATTGCTTTCTGCCCTGTGGTGTGCTATACTGGCCCTGCCGCAAGGCAAAAAACACAGAAGGGGATGAAACGAAGCATGATGCTCTGTATTGTCAACGCTCCACGCGAAGTTTGAGGACGCCGCGTGGAGGATAATCCCAGTCCTCGGACTTTGCGCTTTGATTCCATATAAAATCAAAAGGAGCAAAGTCAAATGAACAAAAAATATACGCAGCTCAAACCCTATCTCCTGCTTTGGAGCACCCAGACCCTGTCCGCCTTGGGCAGCGGCATGACCAGCTACGCCCTAGTGCTGTGGCTGTATCTGCGCACCGGCTCGGCTTTGCAGACCGCCTTGCTGTCCATCTGCTCCTACGCCCCCTACGTGGTGATGAGCGTGTTTGCCGGGGCGCTCAGTGACCGGTGGGACAAAAAGCGCACCATGCTGGTGTGCGACCTGCTGGCGGCGGCCAGCACGGTGGCGGTGCTGGTGCTGATCCGCACCGATACGCTGCTGCCCTGGCATCTGTATGTCCTAAACGCTCTCAACGGCCTGATGAACACCGTCCAGCAGCCGGCGGGGGAGGTGGCGGCCACCTTGCTCATCCCCAAAGAGCTGTACCAGCAGACCAGCGGTTTGCGGTCTTTCTCCCAGTCACTGAACTCCATCCTCACCCCGGTGCTGGCCACGGCGCTGTTTGCCTTCGCGGGCATGGGGTGGGTGATCGCGGTGGATCTGACCACCTTCGGGATCGCGTTTTTGACCCTGTGGCTGTTCATCCCCATCCCGGAGGCCAACGCAGGGGAGAAGCCCCAGGAAAAGCTCCTCGCCGCGGCGGGGGAGGGGCTGGGCTGGCTCAAGCGGAACCCGCTGATCCTGAAGCTCATCCTGTTCCTGGCCGCCATCAACCTGGTGGCCTCCACCTATGACGCCGCCCTGCCCGCCATGGTGCTGTCCAAGTCCAGCGGCGGCGAGACGGCGCTGGGACTGGTGAACGCCTGCGTGGGGCTGGCCACCCTGGCGGGAAGCGTGCTGGCCACGGTGCTTCCCGCGCCGAAAAACCGGGTGCGGGCCATCTGCCTGGCCCTGCTGTTCTCCATGAGCACGGAGAACTTTATCCTGGCCTTTACCGGCTCGCCTCTGGCCTGGTGCGTGGGGGCGGTGCTGGGCTGGCTGTTCATCCCGCTGATGAACGCCAATATGGATGTGATTTTCCGCACTACCATCCCGCTGGAGATGCAGGGGCGGGTGTACGCCTGCCGGAACACCCTGCAATTCTTTACCATCCCAGTGGGCTTCCTGCTGGGCGGGGCGCTGACCGACCGGGTTTTTGAGCCGCTGATGGCGGCCCAGGGGACGGGAAGCCCGCTGGTATCCCTGTTTGGCGCGGGGAAGGGCTCCGGCGCGGCCATGCTGTTTGCCGTCATCGGCGTGTGCGGTGTGGCGGTGTGCGTGGCATTTGGCTGGGCGCTGGGGAAATATCGCTGGAGCGAGTTTGCGTAACAAAAAAATAAAGCCGCGAAAAAGTACCGCCGGTCACAGGGCCGGCGGTACTTTTTGTGTGGGTTTTGGCAGTTTATTCTGTGTTTGAAGCTGATCCAAGAACTGCATCCCGACAATAATGATAAAGATAGCTACCGCCGGAGCCACCAAAACATGGCCCGCGATGGCGGAGATGGCGCAGCCGGCCAGGGTGCAGTACAGGGCGGTGCAGCAGCTAAGGCTTCCCAGCCGCTGGGCGGGCCGCTTGAAGAACTGGACGATGGACCAGACGATGAAGGCCAGGTAGGGTACATAATACAGCACGAAGCCCAGGATTCCGTGACGGATCAGGATGGAGAGGGGATCCATTTCGATCATATAGTGGACGTTGCGGCTGTAGGAGGGGACATTGGCGTAGCCGATGCCCAGCAGCTTGGCCAGGATGCCGCCATCGGTGTACACCTGGATGGCGGGGGACGCGCTGATGAAGCGGCGGCTGAGGATCTGGTCGACTCTCTTCATGAGCGCGTGGGAATCAATGAACTCATACAGCCAGGTGCCCCGGCAGGCCGTCTGAAGCTCCTCGTTCCAGGAGGCGGTGGTGATCTCCGGGTCATTGTCCAGTAGCTTGAAATAGACTTCGTTCAGATACCGCTTGAGGGGGGAGTTGATGAGGAAGATGACCAGGGTGACCAGCAGTATGACGCCCATGGCGATGGCCTGGATCTTATGCGCCCGGCCGGGATCCCGCCGCATGGCCCACAGCGTCCAGACAAAACCGACGGCGCAGTACAGCGTGGTGAAACCGAAGATAATCTTGGTGCCCAGGAAGTTGGCGCTGATGGACACCGCCAGCAGACCCCACACCGCCAGCGCGCCCTTCCACCAGGTCTTTTTGGTGACGTCGGGCAGCACCCGCAGACAGTGGAGGATGGTGAACGGCCCGGTGATGGCCAGGATGCAGCCCACCTCGTTGGCGGCGTAGAACCAGCCGCCCACCCCATAACCGGAGTTGGCATAGGACAAAAAGCTGGTCCTGGTGATATAGGAGATGGGGATGACGCTGGCGTACAGCGCGCCCGTCCAGGCGATGGTCCGAACGGAGACCAGCATTCCGTACTGCCGGTAGATGGCCCAGAAGAAGAACAGCACAAAGGGGAAGAAGAAGGTCTTGACCACGTCCTTCATGTTGCTCACGCACAGCGACAGCCCGCCCAGAGAGAGCATGTAGGCCATGAACAGCACCAGATAGGCGATCAGCGCCCCGATGAAAATCATCCACCGCTTTTTTCCCGGGAAATCGCTGATGAACACGGCGTAGAGGAAGGCGAACCCCATGAACAGGGAGCGGATCACGATGCCAACGGTGACGGGTATGCCCGCCTGAACCGCAAGGCCGGTGAGTACGTCCAGCAAAGGCTGGCAGAGGATATAGACGGCCAGAACCGGGGGAAGCCAGGACTGGGAAGCGTCTTGAATTTTTGTGCGCAAGTTTGCCATAAGAACCTCCATATGTGAACGGAGCCGGTGGGGCTCCAGCGTAGCTGACAGAATAACTTAAAATAGTATAGTATAGCGTGGCGGATTTTGCAATAAAAAATGTCTTAGGAGATTGTTAACATTTTGCAAAGTCGAAAAAGAAATCCTGCCGCACGCTGATGCGGCAGGATTTCAATATGGAAACAATTACAGCGCCGCTTCGTCGCCGCAGGTTTCATATCCCTCGCTTCTGCCTGCGGCAAAAGCTCGCTCATTTCACTGCGGCTCCTCTCCCCACAAAGCCTGAAGGACGGCTTTGCGGGGTCCCCGGACGGCGCTTACAGCGCTGTCTTGATGGCCTCCACCATATCCGTTTTCTCCCAGGGCAGATCGAGATCTGGGCGGCCGAAGTGGCCGTAGGCGGCGGTCTGGCGGTAGATGGGCCGGCGCAGGTTCAGACGGTTGATAATGGCGGTGGGCCGGAGGTCGAACACCTTGTCCACAGCGGCTTCCAGCGCGTCGTCGGACACGGTGCCGGTGCCGAAGGTGTCCACCCGGACGGACACGGGCCGGGCCACGCCGATGGCATAGGCAAGCTGCACCTGACACTTGTCGGCCAGCCCCGCGGCCACCACGTTCTTGGCCACCCAGCGGGCGGCGTAGGCGGCGGAGCGGTCCACCTTGGTGGGATCCTTGCCGGAGAAAGCGCCGCCGCCGTGGGGGGCGGAGCCGCCGTAGGTATCCACGATGATCTTCCGCCCGGTGAGGCCGGAGTCGCCCTGAGGGCCACCCACCACGAACCGGCCGGTGGGGTTGACCAGGATGCGGGTGTCCTCATCCAGCAGCTCCGCCGGGATGGTGGGCTTGACCACCAGCTCGATCATGTCGGCCCGGATCTGATCCAGGCTGGCCTCGGGGGCGTGCTGGGTGGAGAGCACCACGGTGTCCACCCGGACGGGCTCGCCGCTCTCATTGTACTCCACGGTGACCTGGCTCTTGCCGTCGGGCCGGAGGTAGTCCACCAAGCCCTGCTTGCGCACCTGGGCCAGCCGCAGAGCCAGCTTGTGGGACAGGGAGATGGCCAGCGGCATCAGCTCCTCGGTCTCGCGGCAGGCGTAGCCGAACATCATGCCCTGGTCGCCCGCGCCGTTGTCCAGCCCGT
>JAIEFH010000277.1 GCA_029067025.1 Oscillospiraceae bacterium
TCTGGAGAAGTACGACAGCGTGACCGGCGCGGCCCTGCCCGGATGCACATTCCAGTTGAGGTATCTCGGCGGCACCAGCGGCACGGGCGGCACCGTCATCGGCACCAAAGTCACCGGGAAGAACGGCACCGCCATGTGGACGGGGCTGAACCCCGGCGCATATGTGCTGGAGGAGGTAGATGCTGCGGACGGCTATAACATCATCCAGTCCTCCGAGACGATCATGCTGGCCGACAGCGGGGAGCAGAGCGTTGTAACCGTCAGATTTACCAATGCCCCGGACGGGCAGCTTTTGATCAGAAAGGTATGCTCCGTCAATCCCAGCGTGACCCTGCAAAATGCGGAGTTCAAAGTTTTGTACGCAGACGGGACTGTTGTGGGCGACAGCAACGGTGTGTTCAGAACGGACGAGAACGGAGAAATCCTTATCACTGGCCTGACCCCCGGCAAGAGCGTTGTCGTGACGGAAACCCGCGCCCCCGCTGGCTTCATTTTGGACACGCAGAGTCAGACGGTGCAAATCAAAGAGGGCCGCACCGTCAGCCTGACCTTTAAGAACCAGCCCAAAGGGGCCATTATCATCCAGAAACGGGACAGCGCCACCGGCCTGCCTTTGAGCGGCGCAGAGTTCCGGGTAACGACGGCGGCAGGCTGTGAGGTGGGGCTGGACGGCGTGATCGGCACCAGCACCCTGACGCAGAACGGTATCTTCACCACCGATGCACAGGGGGAAATCAAGATCACCAACCTTGCCCCCGGCGCGTATGTGTTGACGGAGCTGAAAGCTCCAACAGGTTATGTCATGGACAGGGCCAGTACCAATGTTGTTATCGGGCAGGGCGGCGACACGCAGACCGTCGTTGTAACCAATTCCAAGGCGGGGACGTTGGTGATCGACAAACGGGATGCCCTCACCGGCAAGCCGCTGCAGGGCGTTACATTTAAGGTTACGACCTCCACCGGCGAATATGTCCCCGACGCCAGCGGGCACATCAGCAGCAACGGCCTGTACTTCACCGACAAGGACGGAAAAATCACCATCAATGGCGTGGTGGGTACGCTGGTGGTAACGGAGACGGCCACCATTCCCGGCTACACCATCGACGAGGCCACCCGGACGCAGACCGTGGACGTGCGGCCCAACGACACACAGACCCTGCACTTTACCAACACCCCCAGCACCACCCTCGTCATCGAGAAGTATATCGAGGGCACCACGACCCCGCTGAAAGGCGTTACCTTTTTAATCACCGACAGCTCCGGCGCGGTGGTAGGTAATTCCAACGGCGAATATATCACCGACGAGGCGGGCCGGATCGTCCTCAACGACCTCACCCCCGGCACCACCATCACCGCACGGGAGATTAAGACGCTGGAGGGCTATGTGCTGGACGGCCAGCCCAAATCTATCCTGATCAAGTCCGGCGAAGTTCAGACGCTGCGTTTTTACAACGCCAAGCAGGGAACCATCGTGATCCGCAAGCTGGATAAGCAGACCGGCGAACCGCTGGCCGGGGTGGAGTTCCAGATCACCTACTCGGACGGCAGCTACCTGGACGACGACTACGGCCACCTGTCCAGCAAGGGCCTTTATAAGACGGATGCCAACGGCGAAATCCGCATTTCCGGCGTGGTGGGCACGCTGGTCATCACGGAAACCAAGCCCCTGCCCGGTTATGTGATGGACGAGGGCACCAAGACGCAGACCGTTCGCGTCAACCCCACCGACACGCAGACTATCATCGTGTATAACACCAAGATCGGGGGCCTCACCATCATTAAAAAGGATGAGGAAACCGGGGAGCGCATTAAGGGCGTTCAGTTTGAAATCCGCAAACTCAACGGGGAGATCATTGGCACCTACACCACCGACACCAACGGCGTGATCAATCTGCCCGAAGCGGAAAAGGGCTGGTATCAGGTGGTGGAGCTGAAAGCCGCCAAGGGCTATAAGCTGGACGACACCCCCCACCAAATTGAGGTAAAGGACGGCGGCACCGCCATTTTGGAGATCACCAACCGGCAGGCCGGGAGCGCCCTCATCCATAAGGTGGACAGTCTCACCGGCGAGGGGATATACGGCGTTACCTTCCTCGTCTCCGACGCCAAGGGCAACCCCATCGGCACCTACCAGAGCGACAACGAGGGCTATGTTTACATCGACAAGGAGCTGGCAGACGACAGGTACACCGTCCGGGAGATCGAGTGCGCGGCTGGGTACATTTTGGACACCCAGCCCAAGACCTTTTATGTGGAGTACGGCGGCTGCACCACCATCACCTGGCCCAATACCGCCGTCCGGGGACAAATCCAGATCGTGAAGAAATCCGCCGACTACAACCCCACCAACGGCTTGCCTGCCGGGACGCTGCTGGCCGGAGCCACCTTTGAGATTTACAATGAGCGCACCGGGAACAAGGTGGACACCATCGTGACCGGGGCCAACGGCCTCGCGTCCTCCAAGCAGCTCCCCCTGGGACGCTACACCATCCGGGAGACAAAGGCCCCCGCCAATTACGGCGCGTCCACCGAGACTTATACCGCCGTGCTGGAGTACAGCGGCCAGATCGTCAAGCTGGAAATCACCAACAAGAGCCTGTCCACCGGCGTTTCCATTGAAAAGACCGGCCCCAAGGAGGCCACCAGCGGCCAGCCTGTCCGCTATGTGTTCTCCAACATTGGCAACACCAGCAACGTCATGCTCCAGTCGTTCTATTGGAGGGACACCCTGCCCGCCGCCGTCCGGCTGGATAAGGTTGTGACTGGCACCTACAATTTCCCCGGCACTTATAAGATCGTGTATAAGGTGAACAACACCGGGGACTACCGCACGTTGGCCGACAGTCTCAGCACCAGCCGGAATTATACGCTGGCGGCATCCCCCACGGCCCTGGGCCTCGCCGCCAATGAGCGCGTCACAGAAATCATGTTCGTGTTTGGGCAGGCCCCCGGCGGCTTCAGTCAGGTGGAGGCCCCCATGCTCTACTGCACCGCCGTTTCCGGCCTCACTGCCGGGAGCAGCTTTGTCAACGTCGCTGACGTGGGCGGAACCTATAACGGCGTGTGGGTGCAGGCCGTGACCCGCTGGGTAACAACGGTCTACGGCAAGCCCACGCCCCTGCCCAAGACCGGCTATTAAGAAATCCATCGGGAAATGCGTCTCACCGTGAGACGCATTTCCCCCTTTGAAAAGGAGGCTGCCATGTCCGAAAAAAAGTACATCCGTTTTATCAACAGCGACTATAAGACGCTGTTCCACCTCCCGGACGGTGGGCACATCCGAATCACCTATCCTGACAGGGAACCGGCTGACCGGGTATGCCGCTTTATCGACGAGTACCATACAGAAATTGGAGGTTATCACTACCATATCTGTGAATTTGCCGAGCGCATGGAGCGGATCGGCGCGAAGTATGAACCGCTGGACTACATCCGGGAACCTGAGTTTTACCCCAAGTATTATTTTGCGGCAAGCGAAAATGGCCCCGGCCCGGCCTACCATATTATTGACGCAAGGCAGGAGTACGGTTTTGCATTTGCGCCCAAGGGAGCCGCAAGGGGCCAGAAGTATTGCATTTTCAGGCAGCACATGGATGGGAGCGGCCATTGTCATGTTAGCTGCGTTGTCCAATGGAGTGACAACTTGAAAGACATCGCCCCCCAAGACTGGGGTTTTGATTTGAAGAAGATCAAGGTCGTGACGCAGAAACCCAAAAAGCGGACTGGCCCCAAGAGATGAGCAGAGGCAGCACACCAGCGCCCAAGCCAACGGCGCGGCCTCCCCCTGACAAAATCCACACAATATAATAAGGTATCTTTTTTGTCGGAAATACGTCTCACCGTGAGACGCATTTCCGACACCCTTTTAAGGAGGCGAATACCATAGACGATTTTAAGGCAGTACGCAGCGGCCTGGACATCAGCAAATACCTGTGTGAGTTCCTTATGATGTGCGATCCTGTGAAATACCCTCCGGGGGACAGGGCCGGAATTGTCCGCAGTATAAACGACACCCTGCAAGGGCGCGGCGAACGGACGGTAGAGGGACTGCTGACCGAGATGGACGCAGTATGCGGACGTTTGGCAATTTACAATTCGGAATGGCTCATGTTCTGTCAGGCGATCCAAGACTTTCAGCATCAGAAAGGGCTTTTAGACCAGCCCTACACCAAGAGCAGCGACAAGCAATATAAATATCGGATTTTCGATCTTGACGCGGAGCGCCCCTTGAAAATTGTCAACCAGCATCTTTATGACTGCGCGGCAAAGGCGGGCTTTCCCCCGAATTTTTTCCGAGAAACCTACTTTGACCGGGTGACGTTCTACTGCATACCCGACCACACGGATTTTAACTTTTCCTATTTCAGCAACTGTAGCTTTTCCGTGTGCCGGATCAGGGAGGCCACCTTTGACGGGGCCAGTATTTCCAGCTCCGAATTTCATAGCTGTGCCATGCAGTACGCCACATTTTATAAGGCACACATCACCCATACCCATTTCCATGACA
>JAIEFH010000278.1 GCA_029067025.1 Oscillospiraceae bacterium
AGGCGGTCATCGCCTCGTCATACTGCTTGTGGACGGCGGCGGGGGTCATGGGCTGGGACATGGCGGGCACGCTCCTTTTTCTCTTGGCGTTGATTCGACTCATATTATAAACCTTTTTTTCAAAAGCCGCAAGGGTAAAACGGGTTGACAGGCGCCGCCGTGTATCGTATGATGTAGGTGACGAGAAAATTTGGAAACGCACCTATTTTTTGTGGATTTGAGTGATTGTGATGACAAAACGAATTTCCGCCCTTCTGCTGGCCCTGGTATGGACCCTGATGCTCACCGCCTGCGGCGGCCCCGAGGCGGATGCCCCCGCGCCCTCCGGCGCAGCGCCGTCCGGCCCCAGCGCCGTTGTATCGGAGGAACCGTCCCACGGGCTGGAGTCGGAGCCGCCCGCCGAAACGGAGCGGACAGAATCGCAGACGCCTGAGATACAGGAGCCTGAAACCCGGCCCCCGGAGAGCGAGCCTCCCGCCGTCACCGAGGACGGCTGGTACAGCTCCAAGGAGGAGGTGGCGCTGTATATTCACCTCTACGGCCATCTGCCGGGCAACTACGTGACCAAGCGGCAGGCCGAGGACAAGGGCTGGAGCGGCGGCAGTGTGGAGCGCTACACCGGGGAGGGCACCGCCATCGGCGGCAGCCGCTTCGGCAACTATGAGGGCCTGCTGCCGGAGGCGGCGGGCCGCAGCTATCAGGAGTGCGACATCGACACCGTGGGCGCGTCCTCCCGGGGAACCAAGCGGATCGTGTACTCTAACGATGGGCTGATCTACTACACCGGGGATCATTATGAGAGCTTTGAGCTGCTCTATGGGGAGCCGTGACGATGGAGACGATCAGATTGGACGGCGCCAGGCTGCGCGACCGGGAAGAGGCCATGGAGCTGCTGGGGCAGGCGCTGGCCCTGCCGGAGTGGTGGGGGCGGAACCTGGACGCCCTGTATGACTGCCTGACGGACTTGGGCCGGCCGGTGCGGCTGGAGGTGTTCCACCGGGAGACAATGGTGGAGATGCCCTTTGGGCGCCGCCTGCTCCGGGTGCTGGAGGACGCGGCGGAAGAGATCCCCTGGCTGGAGCTGGAAACTGATTGAGCGGCAGGGCCTGTGGCCCTGCCGCTCCTGTTTTTTACAATTCGGGCGAGTGGAACAGCTCCGGATCCTGCCAGTCATCCAGTTCAAACCCCGCTCTGGGGGGTGTGGACTGGGGGCCGGCCTGCATCCGCCCCGCCACCAGGCTGGACAGATCCTCATAGGGGGGCGGACGGTATCGGGGATCCTGGGCCGCCAGCTCCCGCTCATCGGGCTTTTTGTGCTTCATGGCGTTTCCTCCTGTAAAGCGGAAACGGAGGGCGGCTACGCCCTCCGTCTCCCGCCCAACTCAGTAGCCCCGGCTGTTGTTCCGGTTCTCGGGGTTGTTGGAGTCCTTCTTGTTCTGGCCGTTCTGCTGGTTCTTGTTCTGGCCGTTCTGCTGATTCTTGTTCTGGCTGTTCTGCTGATTCTTGTTTTCAGAGTTGTTGAAATTGCGGTTATCCATGATTATCACCTCACGCAAAACAGTATGCCACGCTTGATGCCGGGTTATACGAGCTGGAAAAAATTTTTTAAAAATAGTACCCATTTATGACGCTCTGTGATATAATAGCCCCGAGGCGACAATTATACTTAAATTTCATGCCGCCTGGAAGGATGGATGCTGCCATGAAATGCCCGTATTGCGCCCATTTGGAGAGTAAGGTCGTAGACTCCCGCCCCGCTGACGAGGGGAGCAGCATCCGCCGCCGCCGGGAGTGCCTTGCCTGCCGCAAGCGCTTCACTACTTATGAGATTATGGAGAGCCTGCCGCTGATGGTCATCAAACGGGACGGCAGCCGTCAGGCGTTCGACAGGAACAAGCTGCTGGGCAGTATGCTCAAGTCCTGTGAGAAACGCTCCGTCCCCACCTCCACGCTGGAGCGGCTGGCGGCCGAGATTGAGCAGTCCCTGCAGAACGAGATGGAGCGGGAGGTGCCCACCACCGAGATCGGTGAGCTGGTCATGGAAAAGCTGAAGGACGTGGACGAGGTGTCCTACGTCCGCTTCGCCTCCGTCTACCGCCAATTCAAGGACATCAACACCTTCATGGCGGAGCTGACCAAGCTTCTGGAGGAAAAGTGAAGATTTGAGCGCAAGACCCCCGGGCCAGCGGCCCGGGGGCCTTTTTCATGCCTCGCTGCCGTCCCGCCTTCGGCCCGAACGAAACCTAATACTATCTTAATGTCGGCTTAACGAAGGCTTGGTGTCCGGACGGTAGAATCCTATGACAGATGGGGCAGCCCATCGCCAAAACACCACTACTGGAGGTCATGAACATGAATAAAAAAATGCTTATCCCTGTCGCAATCGCCGGAGTCCTTGTCTTGGGCATTGTGCTCGGCTGCAACTGGTTTTTTTCCGGTGCAGGCAGCACCAGTTACTACACCCAAGTTGACAATACCAAGCTCAGTCAGGTGTCGCCGCAGGGGGTGGTTGACCTGTCCGGCAACGGGGGCATGGACCACTCATATACCCTGACCTCCTACGATGAACACGGCAATGAAAAGGACGTTACATTCGGCACATCGCGGGAACTGCGGGAGGGCGCATTTCTGTGTCTGAAGGTAAGCCCCCTCCGCGGTGTACTGGAATGGAGCGAGGTGCAGTATGACGAGCTTCCTTCCGCCGTACAGGAGCGCTACGCCGCGCCTGCAAACAACTGACCTAAGCAATACGGAAGGCCCCCGGACTTTGTCCGGGGGCCTTTTATCATGTTTGGCTTAGTACATCCCCATGTCGGGCGCGGCGGGAGCCGCGGGAGCGGGGGGCTCGGGCTTATCGGCGTTCCCC
>JAIEFH010000279.1 GCA_029067025.1 Oscillospiraceae bacterium
GCGCAAGGCCATCCCCCCCGCCAGGGCGGGGGGGATGGCCTTGCGCTGGATGGGGGTGGGGTCGGTGTAGCCCTCCTGAGTGAGGGCCTTGAGGATGGGGGCGGTGAGCCCCAAGTCGCGAAAATTCATAAACCTCTCTACGTCCTTCTATTATTGTAAGCTTCCTTTACTGCTTCCACCGTCTCCGCCAGGCTCTGGTTCCCGCACGGGACAGTGATGTGGGCGCACCGCTCGTACAGCGGGGCCCGGTACTCAAACACATCGGCCAGGGTCTGGCCGGGGGAAAGGGCAATGCCCCGGGAGGCCAGGTTGTGGATGCGTCCCTCCACTTCCTCCAGGGACAGCTTGAGGTAGGCCACCGTGCCCAGCCGCCGCATATGGGCGATGGACTCCTCCCGGCACACGCAGCTTCCCCCTGGGGCGATCACGGTATCCCGGCAGGCGGTGTCAGGACACCCCAGGGAACAGATCGCGTCCCGCTCCAAATCCAGGAACCCCTCCACGCCCCGGCTGTCGATGAGCTGCTGGAGCAGCGCGCCCTCCCGCTCCTGGATGAGCAGATCCACATCGAGGAAGCGCATACCCAGGGTCTTGGCCAGCACCACGCCCACTGTGCTCTTGCCCGACCCGGGCATCCCGATCAAAATGATATTGTCCATTCCAGCGCCCCCTCAGCCCTGTGTGGCGGAACATAATCGTAGTATTATACCAAAAAAATCTCTCTGGGGCAAGGCTCAGAGGTGCCCTAGACAAAAAAAGTATCTATCCGGCGCGGATAGATACTTTTTTCAGCTTGATTTTAGGGTTTCCCGCTTACCAGTGGCCCTGATCCGTGCTTCTCATCCATACGGTTCGGTTGCCCGCCTGGAGGTTGTACAGCGTCCGGGCCAGCTCAGTCAGCTCCTTCTCCCTCAACTGGGCAAACAGGAAACCATAGCGGAATTTGCCCGGCTGATACTCCACCACCCGGATGATCTCCCCCAAAAACTCCATGGGGGCGTAATCCTCCAGCTTCACCTTCAGGCGCAGCACCTCGTCCACCCCGTGCAGGTACTCCGACTCAATGCACGCCCCGCCGGTGCTGATGTCCACCAGGACACACTCCTCTGGATTGCTAAAGGTGGTGTCCTTGGGGTAGCACATGGTCACGGGTACGCTGATGCGCAGGCGGAAGTCGTGGCGGTGCTCCGGGATGGGCTTGACCTTCACGTCCTTCAGCCTGCACACCACCCGGGTGGACTCCTGGACAGTCCCCTTCAAATAGAAGGGCATCATCTGCTCATCCAGGCCCTCCAGCACCACGGACGTGCCCATCTCCAGCACCTTCAGGGACAGCCCGCCCAGCAGGCGCTCCAGCGTCAGGGTGGAGGTGCCGAACTCGGTGAGCCGCCCGGTAAAGACCGGCTCTCCATCCGCCGTCTCCACGTCCAGCGTCATCCCGGTATGCAGCTTAGGCAGCTCGCCGGACTCTTCGTCCCCTTCGTACTCTTCATAATCATCCGAACGCCCCAACAGGGATGAAAAAAAGCCCATAGGTATCCCTCCTGCTTGCTGTACGGCGGGCGGGCCCGCCCTCTTTCCATAATAGTTTGATTATAACCGCTTGCAATACCAAATGTCAAGCGCCTCCTAAGAGGTTGTAATCTTTGGCTGGATACGTTATAATATCCACATATGCTTTTGGGAGGAGGCGGGCCATGAAACCTGACATTTTAGTCATATGCGGGCCCACGGCCTCGGGCAAGACCGCGCTGGCCGCGGCCCTGGCCCGGCGCTTCGGCGGGGAAGTGGTGTCCGCCGACTCCATGCAGGTCTATCGGGGCATGGACATCGGCACCGCCAAACCCACGCGGGACGAGACGCTGGGCGTCCCCCACCATATGCTGGACGTGGCGGATCCGTCGGAAAACTACTCTGTGGCCCGGTACGTGGCGGAGGCCGTCCCCATTGTGGACGACATCCTGGCCCGGGGGAAGCTGCCCATCGTGGCGGGGGGGACGGGGCTGTATATCGACCACCTGGTGGCAGGGCGGCAGTTCGCCCCCTTTGAGGCGGACAGCGGCCTGCGGGAGGAGCTCCAGGCGCGGGTCAGGTCAGAGGGTCTGGCCGCCCTGCGCTTAGAGCTGGAACAGGTGGATCCGGAAGCGGCGGCCCGCATCCACCCCAATGATGAAAAACGCACCGTCCGGGCGCTGGAGGTGTATCTGTCCACCGGCAAGACTATCACCCAGCACGACCGGGAGAGCCGGGAAGTACCCCCCCGCTACACACCGCTGACCATCGCCCTGAACTTCCAGGAGCGGCCCTGGCTGTGGGAGCGCATTGACCGCCGGGTGGACGAGATGATGGAGCGGGGCCTGGAGCAGGAAGTGCGCCGGCTCCTGGCGGACGGCGTTCCCCGGGACTGCACCGCCATGCAGGCCATCGGCTACAAGGAGCTGGCCGCCGCCATTTTGGAGGGCCGGCCCGTGTCCAATGGGGCGGAGGAGGTCAAGCTCCGTTCCCGGCAGTACGCCAAGCGGCAGCTCACCTGGTTCCGGCGCGACAGACAAGCCCATTGGTTCCAATGGGAAAAAATACCAGATTTTTCCGCCGCCCTCGCTTTTTCGACAGAACTTGTCACAGGCTCTGGATTACAATAGATACGCTCAAATTTATAATATAGAGGAGTGTATTTACATGAGCCTTACATCCACCGTTTCCGTCACCAAGCAGCCCAATATCCAGGACGCCTTCCTGTCCGCCGCCCGCCGCCTGGCCGCCCGGGTCACCGTGTTCCTCATGAACGGCTACCAGATGCGGGGGGTCATCACCGCCTTTGACCCTTACGTGGTGGTGGTGGTGTCCGACGGCAAGCAGCAGGTCATTTACAAGCACGCCATTTCCACCATCGCCCCGGAGCATCCGGTGGAATTGGAGTGATAAACCTTTTCCCCGCCCGTTGGGCGGGAAAAGGCACAGTTCTTCCATTGCCCCGGAGCATCCAATCGAAATGGACGCGTAAGCGGGGCGGTGGCCGCTTCCCACGATACCGCACTAGAGATAGAAAAGAGCTGATCCCATGAAAGAGAGCACCATCGCCACCAAATTCATGATCGCCATCCTGTGCCTGGGGGTCGCGGCATATCTGGCCGTCTACTTTTTCCGGGGGTGGGAGAAAGATCTGGTCACCACCTACGCCTATTCCTACTCTCTGGACGTGGGCCAGGAGGCCGCCGGCATCCTGGTGCGCGCCGAGGTCCCACTGACCGGCTCTGGCGGCTACATGGATCAGATCATCGGCGAGGGGGCCAAGGCCGCCGCGGGCGACCCGGTGGTGCTGCTGTACAGCGACCCCTCTGCCCTCACCACCCGGCAGTCCATCCGTTCGCTGGAGGCGGAGATCGAGCAGCTCCAATACGCCCAGAGCGACCGCTCCCAGAACGCTGACGCCGCCCGGCTGGACGCCCAGGTCATCTCGTCCATTGTCTCCCTGCGCTCTCTGACTGCCGGGGGGGATCTGACCCTGCTGGAGGACTCCGCCCTCAACCTGCGCTCCATGGTGTTCCGGCGGGACTACACCTACGGCAGTCCCGAGGCCGCGGGCCAGCTCTCCCAGCTCATCTCGGACAAGCAGTCCCAGTTGGCGGAGTTCAACCGCTCGCTGAACCAGGTGTCCACCACCGTATACGCCCCCACCGCCGGCGTCTTTTCCGCCGGGGTGGACGGCTGGGAACGGGTCGTTACCCCTGCCATGCTGGACAAGCTCACCGGCGACGATCTGATCGCCCTTTTGGCGGAAAAGCACAGCCCCGACTCCCTGGCGGTGGGCAAGCTGGTCACCGGCTCCACCTGGTACTTTGCCGCCCTGCTGGACAGCGCCAACACCGGCCTCCAGTCGGGCAGGACGTACACCCTCGCCTTCTCCGGGGACTACTTTGGGCAGATCGACATGACCCTGGATCGGATTTCCCTGGAGGGGGAGCGGACGCTGGCCATTTTCTCCTGCCGCTCCCATCTGGCGGAAACCGCCATGCTCCGCATCCAGACGGTGGACGTGGTCATCCAGCAGTTGGAGGGCATCCGCATCCCCCGCAAGGCCCTGCGGGTCATTACGGAGACGGTGACCGACGAGGACACCGGTGTCTCCAGCCAGGTGAACCGTTACGGCGTGTTCTCCGTGGTCAGCTCCCAGGCGGAGTGGCAGGAGGTGGAGGTGCTGTACACCGACGACACCTATTATCTGGTCCGTCCCGTGAATGAGGACGCGGCCAAGCGCCTGCGGCCAGGGGATGAGATCATCCTCAATTCCTCCGGCATCTACAACGGGAAGGTGGTGCGCTGATGGATCTCCGGGAAAATATCCAAAAAGTCCGGGCAGAGCTGGACGCCGCCGCCGTGGCCGCGGGCCGGGATCCAGCCTCTGTCACCCTGCTGGCGGCCACCAAGACCCAGAGCTCGGACACCATCCGGGCCGCCATTGCCGCCGGGGTGACGGTGTGCGGCGAAAACCGGGTGCAGGAATTCACCGCCCACCTGGCGGACAACGCCTACGAAGGGGCGGAGGTTCACTTCATCGGCCACCTTCAGACCAACAAGGTGAAATACGTGGTGGGCAAGGCGGCGCTTATCCACTCCGTCTCCTCAGAAAAGCTCCTGCGGGCCATTGCCGCCCAGGCGGACAAGCTGGGCTTGGTTCAGGATATTCTGCTGGAGGTCAATCTGGCGGGGGAGGAATCCAAGTCCGGCTTCACCCCAGAGGAGGCCCCGGGCGCCGCCAAGCTGGCCGGGGAGCTGGGCGGTGTGCGGCTGCGGGGGCTGATGTGCATCCCTCCCGCCGCGGTCGATCCAGGGGACAACCTTCCTTTTTTTCAAAAATTACATCAGTTGGCTGTTGACATAAGACGGGAAATAGTCCATAATGGTGAAGATATGGACGTGCTTTCCATGGGGATGAGCGGTGATTACGCGGATGCTGTCGCCGCCGGTTCCACTTGCGTCCGGGTGGGTTCCGCCTTGTTTGGCCCGCGCCCGCCTATGTTATCTACTCACGATTGAAGGGAGACTCGTCTATATGAGCTTATTTGATGAACTCAAGCGCCTCGCCCGCCCCTACGAGGACGACGATGAGGATGATTACGAGGAGGACTTTACCCCGGTAAACAACGTCAAGGATATGCCCCGGGATCGCGACCGTGACCGGGACATGGACCGCCGCAGCAACAAGGTGGTCAACATCCACACCACCACCCAGCTCCAGGTGGTGCTGGTCAGCCCCTCCCGGTTCGAGAACGCCTCAGAGATCGCCGACCATCTGCGGGACAAGCGCACCGTGGTGCTCAATCTGGAGCAGACGGACAAGAACATTGCCCGCCGCCTCATCGACTTTTTGTCCGGCGTGGCCTATGCCAACGAGGGCACCATCAAGAAGGTGGCTCTGTCCACCTACATCATCACCCCCTATAACGTGGAGATTCTGGGCGATCTCATCGACGAGCTGGAAAACAACGGCCTGTATTTCTGAGACAAGGGGGAAACTGATCCATGATGACTCCGCAGGAGGTGGCCAGCCACTCCTTTGCCAAGGCGACGCTGGGCGGCTACAACTTGGCCCAGGTGGACGAGTTTTTGGACGCGCTCACCGAGGACTATACCGCCCTGTACAATGAAAACGCCATTTTGAAGAACAAGCTGAAGGTGCTGTCCGACAAGGTGGAGGAATACCGGGCCACCGAGGAGACCATGCGCAAGACCCTTCTGGCCGCCCAGCAGATGGCGGAGTCCATGATGGACGAGGCCAAACGCAAGCGGGACGAGCTGATCGGCGACGCCGAGCAGGGCGCCCAGCAGCGCATGGCGGAGCTGGAAAAGTCAGTGGCCGCCGAAGAGTACCGCCTGAAAAAGGCCCAGGAGTCCACCGCCGCCTATGTGAAGAAGCTGGCCCAGGCCCACGAGGACGAGATGCTCTTCCTGTCCAGCCTGGGCGACCTGGTTCCCCCCGAGCTGATGGCCGCGGCCGACGACCCCGCCGCCGACATCAAGGCCGCGCTGGACGCCCAAGTCCGCCAGGAGGAAGAGGCCGCGGCGCAGCAGACAGCCGCGCCTCAGCAGGCAAAGCCGGGGCCCCGCTTGGTTGCGGTGGGTCCGGACGATGACGTGCCCCCCCTGCCGGACGATTTCGTCCCCCAGGTGCAGGTTCAGGAGGACCTGGAGCTGGACCCGGACGCCACCCGGCGCTATTCTGATTTGCAGTTTGGCAAGGACTATCAGATTAAATAATGGAAGCCCGCCCAGGACACCCGGGCGGGCTTTTTGCTATTTTGCGTTCACCCCATCCTGGTATCCGCAATGGTACATCAATTTCCCACAGGCGCGGGACAGCCCCTCCAGCCCGCTGAGCAGCAGCTCAAAATCCGGGTCGGTGTCGGGATTTAACCCCGTTTTTTCGCAAAGGCGGTTGCGGGCCTCATAAGCCTGCTCTATTAGCAGGGCAAGTTTCCCGCCCTCAGAGGCTTCATCCTTTACCCATTCGCACACATCTGGCGCATTTAGTCCATTGATTTGATCGTAGATGAATTCCCAGCGTGCCCCACCCTGCATAGCGAACGCCTCCTTTTGCACATTACAATTATAACATAAAAAGAAAATGTTGTCTACGATAGTAGACTAAAATTCTTTATTTCTCCCATACACTACAAATGGAACGGGAGAGGTGATGATGTGCAATTTGACAATATAGCGATTGGACAGGCGATTCGCAATTTAAGAAAAGAAAAAGGGTTATCGCAGGACGTATTGAGCGGTCTTGCCGGAATTGCACGCACGCACTTAACAATGATTGAAAGCGGAAGCAAGCAGGCAAATTTTGAAACCATATGGCGGATTGCCTTAGCCCTTGATATGCACCCCAGTGAATTGGTCAGAAAAATCGAGCAGGAAATTGAGAAAAATAAGGATTAGAAATAAAAAGCGCCCCCTGGAATCCCAGGGGGCGTTTCTCATGTTAACGGTTTTGACCGCAAATTACTTGTGGTCGACGCTGTACATATGCTTGATGAGCTCCAGCACCTTGTTGGAGTAGCCCATCTCGTTGTCGTACCAGGACACGACCTTCACGAAGGTGTCGGTCAGGGCGATGCCGGCCTTGGCGTCGAAGATGGAGGTGCGGGCGTCGCCCAGGAAGTCGCTGGACACCACGTCCTCGTCGGTGTAGCCCAGAACGCCCTTCAGCTCGCCCTCGGAGGCGGCCTTCATGGCCTTGCAGATCTCCTCGTAGGAGGCGGGCTTCTCCAGGTTGACGGTCAGGTCAACGACGGAGACATCCAGGGTGGGAACGCGCATGGACATACCGGTCAGCTTGCCGTTCAGGGCGGGGATGACCTTGCCCACGGCCTTGGCGGCACCGGTGGAGGAGGGGATGATGTTGCCGGTGGCAGCGCGGCCGCCGCGCCAATCCTTCATGGAGGGACCGTCAACGGTCTTCTGGGTGGCGGTGACGGAGTGCACGGTGGTCATCAGGCCGTCCTTGATGCCGAAGTTGTCGTTCAGCACCTTGGCGATGGGGGCCAGACAGTTGGTGGTGCAGGAGGCGTTGGACACGAAGGTCATGTCGGGGGTGTAAGCGTCCAGGTTGACGCCGCACACGAACATGGGGGTGCTGTCCTTGGAGGGGGCGGACATGACGACCTTCTTGGCGCCGGCGTCGATGTGGGCCTGGGCCTTCTCCTGGGTCAGGAACAGGCCGGTGGACTCCACGACGTACTCAGCCTCCAGCTTGCCCCAGGGGATGTTCTTGGGGTCGCGCTCGGCGAAGATGGGGATCTCCTTGCCGTTGACCACGATGGCGTTCTCGGTGGAGGAGACCTCACCCTCGAACCGGCCATGCATGGTGTCGTACTTCAGCATATAAGCCAGGTAGTCAGCGGGGCACAGGTCGTTGATGCCCACGATCTCGATCTCGGGATGGTTCACGCTGGCGCGGAAAACCATGCGGCCGATGCGGCCAAAACCGTTAATACCTACTTTGATGCTCATTGGTATCACTCCTTAATAAATTATGGTAGTGCTGGATTTGCTCGGTATTATTATACTCTATCCTCGCCCCAAAGGGAAGGGGAATTGTGAAAAATTTTTCAAACTTTTTTACAAAAATCGAGCCCTGCCTGGGAAATGACCGGCGCGGGGCGCCCCGGTCATCTTCAAGCAGGGCCCAAAAGCTTACTCAAAAACGAGCTCGATGTTCTTGGCGCTGGTCTCGAATTCGCCCATCCAGTCACCGTTGGTGTCGGTGTAAGTAACGGTGTACGTCTTGTCGGCGTCGATGCACACGATCAGCTGGGTCATCTCCATGCCCATCAGCTCGATGTCGTAGCAGTACTGGTAGGCGGGCATACCACACACCTCATTGTTGGTGAAGTACTTATCGGTGATGGTGGGGGCGGCGCCATAGGTCGCCTCAAAGAGCTGCACCATGGCGTCCCGGAGCGCGTCGGCGGTGACCTTCTTGAAGCCCGCGTCCTTCTCGGTGATGTTCACGTTGATGTTGGAGCCGTCGGTGTGATACCAGCAGTCGGTCACGCCTTCCAGCTCCATCTCCTCGAAGCCGGCGGGGACGTCCACAGTGTAATCCACCACTTTGTTGCTGGTCTTCTTGCCGCAGCCGGTCGTCAGGATCAGCATCAGGGCAAACAGAGCCGCAACACTTCTCTTCACGTTGTTCATTTTGACTCTCTCCTTACGTTTCGTTCTACAGCCCGGGTTCGCGGGCCGCAAGCGGTATTATAGCACTTCATACTTCCATCTGCAAGAGTTTTTCGCCTTGACAGGGCTGGTATAATGATTAAGATATATTTAAGGAATGTAAACCTGGAACTGGAGGTAACCATATGGCGGAAAGGCTCAAAGCGCGCCTTCTGGCCGTCCTGCCGTCCATCCTGGCCCTGAGCCGGTGGCTGGTGCTTGCGGTACTGACTGGGCTGGCCTGCGGCCTGGCGGGGGCGGCGTTTTCCTGGTCTGTGGCCCGGGTGACGGCCCTGCGGCTGGCCCACCCCTGGCTGCTGTTTTGTATGCCGCTGGCCGGCCTTGCCATCGTGTTCAGCTACCATGTGTGCGGCATGGCCAACGACAGCGGCACCAACCAGATCATCGCCAGCGTCCGAGGGGGCGAGCGGCCCCGGCTGCGCTTGGCCCTGCTGATTTTCCTGGGCTCGGTGCTCACCCATCTCACCGGCGGCAGCGCCGGACGGGAGGGGGCGGCCCTTCAGATCGGCGGCAGCATCTCCGCCGGGATCGGGCGGCTGCTCCGGCTGGGGGAGCGGAACCTGAACACCATCATCCAGTGCGGCATGGCGGGGCTGTTTTCCGCCCTGTTCGGCACGCCCCTCACCGCCACGGTGTTCACCTTGGAGGTGGTGAACGTGGGCCACTTCCGCTATGCCGCGCTGTTCCCCTGCCTGCTGTCCGCCCTCGTCGCCAACGCCGTTCCCCAGTGCCTGGGCCTGCCCGGCGAGGCGTATCATCTGCTGGGAACGCCGGAGCTGGGGCCGGTCTCCCTGCTGCAATGCGGCGCTCTGGCGATCCTGGCGGCGCTGGTGTCCATCGCCTTCTGCCTGCTGATGCACGAGACAGGCCGTCTCTATAAAAAGTACATCCCCAACCAATACCTGCGGGTGCTGGTGGGGGCGGCGCTGGTCATCGACCTCACCCTGATCGAGGGCAGCGGCGACTACAACGGCGCGGGGGGCGCCGTCATTGAGCTGGCCCTGGTGGGCCACGTCCACGTCCCCTGGGCGTTCCTGCTGAAAATGGTGTTCACCGCTCTCACCCTGGGGGCGGGCTTCCGGGG